>JAPOYW010000268.1 GCA_026706425.1 Gammaproteobacteria bacterium | reverse complement strand
GATCGACTGCATCGAATGCTCGGCCTGCACCCGGGCGTGTCCGAGCGGAATCGATCTCGTCGGGGAGTTCGGCGTGCTCAAACACCGACTTCAAGGCGAACGGGAAACGACCCGTCGGAGTGCGGCCGCTCGGGAGCACTCCGAGGCGCGCAACGAGCGGCTCGGGCGACAAGCGCGCGAACAGGAGGCACAGCGCGCCGAACGGCTTCGGGCGCCGCATCAATGGCAGTAGCCCGCTGGCTGGGGAAACCAACGACCGCACCGGCCATCATGGACCGGGTGTTGGTCGCACTGGTTCCTGCCGTCGGCGTCGCCGCTTGGCTGTTCGGTTGGCAGTTGCTGGTGCACTGCGTCGTCGCCCTTGCCGCCGGTGCCGTGTTTGAGGCGCTCTGCCAAACCCTGCGCAAGCGTCCCGTTCGACCCTTTGCCGACCGCAGCACGCCGGTCACCTGCCTGCTGATCGCCATCGGCATTCCGCCCTCGGCACCGCTTTGGATCCCCTTGGTCGCCGTCGCCGTCGCCATCCTGCTTGCCAAGGAACTCTACGGTGGTCTCGGCCGCAATGTCTTCAATCCGGCGATGGCCGGCTACGCGGCGGTATTGGTCGCGTACCCCCAGTCGATGACGCTGGTCCACGCGACCACGGGGGCAACGGCACTCGATGCATTCCGGTTCCGCGGCGGCCAGACTCTCGAGGACCTGGCGGGAAATCCCGCGTTCGGGATGCTCGGGGGGGCCGGATTCGAGTGGGTGAACGTCGCCGCGCTTGTCGGCGGCGTTTACCTGATTGCCGTCGGCGTGGTGCATTGGCGGATTCCCGCGGCCGTCCTGATCGGCATCGCGCTGCCGGCGGTTGCGTTCTACGACGGCGGCAGCTCGGCGAGCTTGGGATCGCCAGTGTTTCATTGGTTCGCCGGCGCCACCATGCTCGCCGCGTTCTTTATCGCGACCGACCCGGTTACTGCACCCCGCAGAGCGGGACACCAGTGGCTCTTCGGGATCGCCATCGGTGCGTTGGTGTTCGCCATCCGGGCCGGCGGCAGCTATCCGGACGGCGTCGCCTTCGCGGTCCTGATCGGCAATTTGGCGACTCCTATTCTGGATCGGCTCGGTCATGCGTCCGCTGCTGCGTAACGTCGCGGCATTGGCCGTGTTGACGCTCTTCGCGGGGGCTGTGCTGGCCTGGTTCGCGGAAGTAACGGGGGACGAGGTGGCTCGAAATCGGCTCGAAGCCCAGACCCGGATCTTGCGGGAGCTCATTGGTGTCGAAACAGGCGCGGGCGACCGCGCGCCCTGGCGGGCACGTCAGGGTCGCCCCTACGGAGCGCTTGGCAACGCCGACCTGGTTCTCTGCGACCGCGACCTCGTGGTGCTGCGCGCGGCTGGATCGGGCTACGGAGGCGGCTTCCGCCTAGCCGTGGCGCTCGATCTCGACGGTACGATCCAGGGCGTTCGCGTCCTGGAGCATGCCGAGACACCTGGCTTCGGGGACATCCTGAACATGCCCTCCGCTTGGCTGGACTCGTTCACAACCGGCGACGTCCACGCGGTCACGGGCGCCACGATCACATCGGAAGCCGTGATGGCCGCTGTCGAACGGGCCGTGCGGCGGGTTCGGCTCGAGGAGATTTGCCCCGAATCGAACGAATCCGTACGGGACGGGCTTGTCCGGTCACGTGCCAGTCGAGCCGCAACTCCATGAACCAGTTCACGGAAGCCGCCGTCGCACGCAACCCCGCCGCGGTGCAACTGCTGGGGCTATGCCCGCTTTTGGCGGTCTCCAACACCGTCGCGAACGCCCTCGGCCTAGCCGTCGCGAGCACCGTCGTCCTCACGGGTTCCGCCGTTCTCGTCTCCGCGGTGCGCAAGCTGATCCCGGAGGAGGTGCGGTTGCCGTGTTTCGTTTTGGTCATCGCCACCTTCACGACGCTGGTCAACCTCGCCATGGAGGCGTACGCATTCGACCTCTACCAGCGCATCGCGCTCTTCGTGCAGATCATCGTCACCAACTGCATGATCCTGGCGCGCATCGAGCAGGTGGCGTCGAAGGAAGGTCTCGGACGGACGCTCGTGGACGCGCTCGGGACGTCCGCCGGTTTCGCGGCGGCGATTCTGATTCTAGGCGCCGCGCGCGAGGCGCTGACTGTGGGATTCCCGCTTGCCGCGCTACCGCCGGGGGCGTTCCTGGTTGCTGGGTTGCTGCTTGCCGGCGTGAATGTCGTTGGCGCGCGTTTCCGCTGACCTCGCCCCGCCGCGATCATGCTAATCTCCCACGGGCAGCGGTCCTGCGGACCTAGAGGACATGAGAAGGCGGAATCCACGCCCACGGCGGATCCGGTGCCAATTCGCCGACGACGAGCTAGCGCAGTTGGCCGAACGCGTGCGTTATCGCGGAAGCGGCGAGCACAAATCCCACCCGAGCCCGGCGGGACGGCCGGCCCTTCGGTCCGATGCCACGCCATGCGACCCGCATATCGGCTGGACGGATATCAACGCCGCTCTCGTCGAAGGCGTCCGCCGCGGTTGCATCAGCGAGGCACACGAGCAGGGGTTCCCGAAGTACGTTTGGTGGTGGCTCGACGGTGACCTCTACGAAGCGCGGCACCTCAACGGTTTCGCGGGCCAGTACAAGGGCTACCGCCTAGAGCATCCCGAATACCCGCGGGATCCCGACAACCGTCTCCCCGCGCCGTGATCGACTTTGCCATCGATTGGAAGGACGCTCCCGGTGTGCGCGACCCGGTGCTTGCCCGCACCTGGTGCGCACTGACGATTCGCATTGGCGGTGTGCCCGTCACACGCGTATTCGACAGACGCACGAAAGGCTGGCGAAACAGTGTCTACGGTTCGGTCTTTCCGCTCTGCCGCTGGATCGTCGACACCCTGTGGTTCTTGCTATACGAGCCTTACCGCCTGCCCATCCCCTACGGATCCCGCGACCTCGCTAGGAACAACGCTGACCGCCCTTGGGTCCACCGCCACAGCCTCCTCGCCGCACGCGAGGGCGGGGCCTTGCCGGATCTCACCCTGTTCCGCGACGGCGACGCCGTGCTTGCGCGCTGGCTCAGGGATGGCGGCGACACTTCGCATCCATCGCTGCGTTTCGTGCAGGAGGGCCAAATGCGCCTATCTCCCGATGCCCTTCGCGACAGCGTCGAAGCGTTTGTTCACACGGTGCTGCAACGCGTCGCCGATCTCCCGCATGCGGACATCGCGCAGTTGCGGGACGACTGGCGTGACCTGTGCAGCCTGACCCCCGAGGAGACTAAGCTGTGCGCCTGGTCGGCGCGTCTCGGCATCAACGCCCACTACGACGACGAACTCTCAGACAACGCCGCCGAGGGGCTTAAGGCGATGATCGATAGACTCGAGGTCCGGATCGTCGAGGATCTCCTCGACGCATCAGCCCTCGACACCATCCAAGAAGACCTTGAGTGGATCGACGACGCCCACCGCCGAGCGCGAACCGCACGCCGCGCATCGACTGACGATTGGCCGCTACACCACCCCCGACACGGACAGCGCGGCGAAGGCGGGGCCACGGCCTATGCTGCAGGTTACCGCGATGCCCGCGCGCTGCGCACACGTGCGGGCATCGGCACGGGCGTGCTCCCCGACATGTCCGGCTTGTTGCGACGGCTCGGCTGGGCGGACGCACCCCTGCTCGCCACCGACACAAAACCCTCCGCATACCTCAGGGCGGTTGTCGACCACGGTCACGACGACGTCCCGGTTCTCGCCGCGCATCCGCCTGCGGACAAGACATCCAAGCGTTTCCTGCTCGCCAGATCCCTTTTTCTCCAAGCTACTTCCGGGAGTACGGAGCGGCGCCTGGTCACGTCCTCCCACACATGGGACCAGCGCGCCTCGCGCGCATTCGCCGCAGAACTCCTCGCTCCTGCGGACGCGCTACGGGATCGCATCCACAGCGACTCCGTATCGGACCGCGAAGTCGCCCAGTACGCCGACGAATTCATCGTCGATCCGGCACTGATCGAGCGGCAGCTCGAAAACCACGCAGTCGCCCAGGTCGACAACGGTCGTCAGGACCTGCGCCAGTGGTGAACGGTCCAAGCGTTGTTGCCGCCGTCCGTCCAACCACATCTACCGCCGGAGAACGTTCCATCCGAGATTACGCGCGGTACCATGCACTTAAAGGACAACCGTTCATCGCAAGCAAGCAGGCCAGAGGAGTCCGACGAACCTTTCGCGCTTCAATGCGCTCTACATCACCCGGTTCGGCCGGACAAAGAAGCGGAGCTACGGATCGAACTGTCCGCAGCCGAAGTCGAGTTACTCTACAACGACATGCGGGACGACATGGGCTTGTACCGCATCATGGACGAACAGCGCACAGGAGCGTTCACAGAGCGACTGAGGACTGCCACGCCTTCCTCTTGCGGCACTTCCGTATGGGAATCCCAGGGCCGCATTTCCATTCGTGAATGGGAAGAGACGCGCGGTCATCCGGTTTCGCTCCAGATGCCGTCAACTTCGTTAGACCAAACTGCGTACTGTTACCTGCCCCTCGCACGGCGGCGCGTACACTTGAACCACTCCGAAGGTTTCGCGCGTGACGTACCATCAGCATCAGGCATAACGCGGCGAAAATCGAAGTACTTGCCGTCGCCGTGGGCGGCAATCACGAATGCGCACCCAAAACTACCGTCGACCTGCAAACACCAATCCCACCGGCGTTCGAGGCCTGTGACTTGAAATCTGGTGTGAACTCACGGTTCCGGCGAACTCAACGGTCCCGGTGCCGTCCTGGAAGTCTGCAGTCAACGTGACCGGACATCTACCAAAGCCACAGCCATCGAAGCTGTCGCCACATCCCCATCGCTCTAACGCACCTTTTTCAAAGACACTTTCGTCCGGTACGTCCAGCGGTTTGTTTACAGCCGGTTCGTTTCCCATCCGCGCGTTCTCGCAGCCTGCGCCAAATGGCAAGAGTAGGGTCAATGCGAACCGACGAATCCAGAGTTCAACCATTTGCATGGGTCCCTGTTGCGCACGCACCGGGCCGCGTAGCCGCAACCTCGCTGCTACACCGTCAGTTCGTCAGTTCGGCATGCTAGCAGACGACCAGCCCTTGGTGCCTCCTTAGCGACGCGGGTTTGCGACCGACAACAGGGGTAAACAGGGGGAGGCCCCGCTTGATTCGCAACAAGAATGACGGATAGGATTCGGGACATGACAAATGTCCAATTGGAGTCCATTCGAAGTCCATTCGACGATCCGCGGGTCGCATCGCGAGCGGTGGCCACGTTGATTCGCGCTGACGCGATGGGGCTGGTGCCTCGCAAGATCACCTGCCTTGACGATTCTGCCATCCGCTCCCTGGGAATGGGGTTGGAACGCGCAGGCATCTGTCGGCGCTATCTCCCAGAGCTTGACCGACCGACGGCTACGGATCCAGCACGCCTTGCCGTTGTACTGGATGAGATATGCGAGGCGCTCGACGCATCGCCGGCACCGGCGACCGAATGGCCCGCGTTGCACGAGGTTCTCGGGGCGGAAATGCTGGCCCGTCTGGTCGGCGTATCCGCGTCGAGCGCGCGACGCTACCTCGCCGGAACCCGCCCCATACCGGATGCAGTCGCCGTCCGACTCCATTTACTGGCCCTGGTCGTTGCGGACCTCGCCGGCGCATACAACGACATCGGCGTTCGGCGTTGGTTCGACCGTCCTCGGAAGCGGCTCGGCGGAAGCTCACCCGCCCGACTGCTCGCCGAGGACTGGTCGCCCGACGACGATGGGCCGAGCCGGGTGCGCGAGCTCGCCGCCGGCCTTGCATCCTCGCTAGCCACGTGATCGCCTATCGTCACACCGACCCCCGCTTTGCCTTCCTACGCGAGAACCCACCTCAACCCGCAGGGCGATGGAACACGCAAGGCGAGTTGACTCACTACCTTTGCGACACCCCGGACGGCGCTTGGGCGGAGTTCCTCCGGCACGAGGAGATCGTCGACGAAGAAGACCTCGCCACGGTCCGGCGCGGGCTGTGGGCCGTCGAGATCGGCGACGAGCCAAGCGCACGCCCGGAACTACCGGCGGATACGCTCGTGGGCGGACCGACCACATGGCCGGATTGCCAACGCGAGGCGAGCCACTTGCGAAACCAAGGCGAGGCCGGGATCACGGCACCTTCGGCTGCACTGCACCCGGGATCAGCCCACGGCTGGCGAGTGGCGGGAGGGCTCCGGCCAGGCCCCGCGAGGGACGGCGAGGTCTTCGCACTTTTCGGACCGCGACCGGACCTGGTCGGCTGGGCCGCTGCAGCATCCGGCCATCCAAGCGCGAGTCTCCTGGCGCAGGTGCGCCACTACTAGCCCGGATATCTCACCAGTGGCCGCGATGATCGCCGAGGATTTTGGTTCCGTGCGCGTGCTCGCGACCGAAAGCATAGCGGGGACTACGTTTGAGGTCGCATGTGCGCGCACGGGGCCAAAAGACCGGCGAGGGCGCGGCCAGCGCAGAGTGTGACCGCTCAAACCCATGGATACCCTTCGCAACCATCTGATTCCTAATGAGCTGCGTCATCGTAACAAGCGGCTGGTGAGATATGCGGGCTAGCGTTCCTCAGGAACCCAGTGCCGTAGCGGACGGGGCTTGTCCCGTCCCGTTGCCAGTGAGGTCCCTTTTGCGGCGACCGCGCGCCCTAACGGGCGCGTTAGGCACGAGCGGGCGAACGCCTGACGGGCGCGTTAAGGTCGCCCCTATGGGGCGGATGTGATCGGTTGGCCGTCCTGGGGCTCGGTACCCGGTTTACCTCGGCTGTAGACCGTCAACCGGTTGCCGCGTTCGGGATCGATCAGCGCCTCGTAGGCGTCGGCGATATCGGCGGCTTCGAGGCTGGCCACGGCGTCCCGGAGCTGGCGCCTCGAGTCGAACGTCAGGGTGCGATAGGCAAGATCGTCCTGGAGGCGTGCGATGCGGTCATGGTGGTTGAGGTCGCTCGGTCGTTCGAGCGGGGCGAGGTAGCCCTCTTTGTAGGCCTCGAACTCGTCCGCCGACAAGGCACGGAACCAGCTTCGCTGATCCTCGAGAAATGCCTGGGTGAGCGCTTCGATCTCGGCAACGCCCACGCTGGACGCCTGGACCGTGAAGGCGAGTCCCGCGTGGCGGGCGATGGGGCTGTCCCAGGCGTTGACGATGTAGCCGAGTTGGCGCTCAGTCCGCAGCGCCGTGAAGTACCGGGCGGTCAGCATGCGGGCGATCAGCCCGATATGGGCGCGCTCTGCGACGGCATCGCTCATCCCTTGGATGTAGAGGAGGTAGGTGGCATCGTCGTGGCGGACGGGGCGTTCATAGCGCCTGTCACCAGCGATCCGCCTCGCTCGGGGTGGCCCGTGTGGTCGTTCCACAATAGCCAATCTGCGTTGCGCCGAGGCCGCGACAGCTCGGGCGTCGTCCTCGCGCATGTTGCCGTAGGCGAAGAGCGTCGCGCCCAGGTCGGAAAGCCGCTCCCGGCGCCACGCGGCCAAGGCTGCCGGCGTCGCTCGCGCAGTGGCCTGAAATAGAGCGTCCAAGGGCTGGTAGTCGGGGTGAACCAGGCGGTGCAGCGCGTCCTCCACCTGTTCGTACGGCCGCGCCAGCCGCAGGTTGGCGTACGCCTTGGCGAGTTCCGAACGGGCCGCGGCAAAGGTGGGGCCGTCGATCTCGGCATCGGGGTCGATGAAGGTGTCCAGCACCTCGTCGAACAGGATCGCCAGTTTATCGTGGAAACCCCCGACGGATAGGCGGAATCCGGCCGCCGTCGCCTCGACCTCGGTGTAGAGCCCCGCCATTCGTGCCATGTATGCCCGGGGGTTCAGGACGTGTTCTACGAGTTGCGCGTGGAGGGTTGCCATCACGACGTCGTCCGCGTCGAGCGGTTCCGGAGTGCGCAGATCCAGGTTCACGAACGCCACGGGGATCCGGAACTCCGTGTCCGGCGCATGCCAGACTTCCACGTCGGTGCCGGTATCCAGCAGCACCGGCAATTCCGGCGCTTGCGGCTCGAACACCAATTCCACGTCGTCGGGAAGGAATGGATTGGGTTCGGGGAGCGCCAAGGGGGCGTCGACGTCGTCCGGCCGCAATGGCGGTCCCAAGCGCCAGGGCACATTGAACGTGGGTTCGACGCGGTCTCCCTCGATGTCCGGGCCCGAGATGCCGACGATCGAGTTCGCCGGCACGAGACGGTCGAGGTATTGGCGAATGAGCTGCTCGTCGAAGGACTCCAGCAGGTAGTTCGCCTGCAAGACGTCTTCCGGCGCGTAGTGCAACAGCGCCTCGGCCCCCGCGACGACCGCTTCCAAGGGCGCTATCTCCTCCAAGAATCTGAAAGCAAGCTCCGCCAGGCGGGCTTCTTCGCGGTAGCGCCAGTCCTCGATGCCCTCGCGTCGGATCAAGTCGATCCACGCGTAGGTGAGATCGACAATCTCCTCGACGCGGGACTTGCCCGCCTCGGTGAGCGTAATGTCGATGTCGAAGGTTCCGTTCCAGTCGTCCGCATCGAAGCTCGTCGCGGCGAGATCGTCGATCCAACCCCTGCTGCTCAGAACGTGGTGCAGGCTGCCCGGGCCCTCGTGACCGACAAGCTGGGAGAGGAACACCCCCGGCTTGGACCGATAGTGCGGCCTGTTCGGCGGAACCGGGAACCGGAAACTGAGCGTGCGAGTCTGCGAGACCGTCTGCCACGCGTAGCCGACCGGCAGTGCCACGCCCTCGTAGAGCGGCGGGTTGGTCGGCTTGCGGCCAAGGGGGCGGTTGACGACACCGCCGAACCGCTCCTCGACGAGCGTCTCAAGCGCGTCGAGGTCCGCATCTCCCAGCACGGCAAGGGTCATCGTGTCGGCCGAATAGTTGGCCCGGAAGAAGGCCCGAGCTGCGGCATCGCCGACGGTGCGCAACGACTCCAGGCTGCCCCAGTCGAACCGGGACCAGGGATGTTCCGGATTCACGAATTGCTTGTGCAAGGCGTAGCTCCGCCACTCGTCGGCCTTCAGTTGCATCTGGTACTCAGCCTGAACCGCGTGCTTTTCGCGCTGGATGTAGTCGGGATCGAAACGCGGCGAGATGAAGAACTGCGCGAAACGATCCAGCGCCTCCGGGAGATGCTCGGCCTCGATGTCGAAGTAGTAGGTCGTCCGGTCGACCTCGGTGTAGGCGTTGGTGTCGCCGCCGTGCTTCAGCACGAACTCGCCGAATTCGTCGACCGTCGGGTACTTGTCCGTGGCGATGAACAGCATGTGCTCGACGAAGTGGGCGATCCCCAGATGGGCATCCGGCTCGTGGTGGCTGCCCCGGGCGACGCTCACGGCGGCCGCCGAGACGCTGCCGGGCCCATGGATCAGCAGCGCCCGCAGGCCATTGGACAGCACGACGTTGCGGTATTCGCGCTGGTCGTTGGGACTCTTGACGGGCTGGAGCGGTGTGTCCGTGCATGCCGCGCCGAGGCCAAGTGCAACGAGGCACACCAGAGGCAGGACGCGTTTCTTCATCTGTCTCGTTGACCCCGACGAGGTCCGCCCGCTGGCCCCTATAATCGGCCAACAGGAAGCATCGGGTCGATCCCCAATCGTGAACAAGGACAAGCGCGCCGAGATCTTCGCACGCCTCTCCGCCGAGAATCCCGAACCGACCACCGAACTCGACTTCGGAACGCCCTTCGAGCTGCTCGTCGCGGTCATCCTGTCCGCCCAGGCGACGGACGTGAGCGTCAACCAGGCGACCGAGAAGCTCTACCCCGTCGCCAACACCCCCGAAGCCCTGCTCGACTTAGGGCTGGAGGGCCTGAAGGATTTCATCAAGTCCATCGGGCTATTCAATACCAAGGCGGCGAACATCCTGAAGACCTGCCGCATCCTCCTAGACGAGCACGGCGGCGAAGTACCGCGCGACCGCGATGCGCTGCAGGCCCTGCCAGGAGTCGGACGGAAGACGGCCAACGTCGTCCTCAACACCGCCTTCGGCGAACCGACGATCGCCGTCGATACGCACATCTTCCGGGTTTCGAACCGCACCCGGATTGCACCGGGGAAGACGCCCCGACAGGTCGAGGACAAACTATTGCGTTGGGTGCCGGACGACTTCAAGCGCGGCGCCCACCATTGGCTCATCCTGCACGGCCGCTACGTCTGCACCGCCCGGCGCCCGCGATGCGGAGCGTGCCTGATCGAGGATTTGTGCGAGTACAAGGAGAAGACCGAATATGGATAAGCGGAACGCCTGCGTGGACCGTGATGGGACCGTCTCGGTGCCGGAAGAGGCCCTCGACGTCGAGATCTACGACGACGATCAGATCTCGCAGTGGGATGCTGATGACGGCCTAGACGACGATGAGCGGCAGAGTATTGCCGATGCTCTTGCCCGGCATCCGTGAAACACACCACGCGTCGCGCAGCCTCGCGTCGCTCACTTCCGCCGCGCCCCCAAACGCAACCGCAACGCATTCAGACGTATGAACCCCGTGGCGTCCGCCTGGTCGTAGGCGCCCGCGTCGTCCTCGAAGGTGACGACGCCTTCGTCGTAGAGACTGTCGGATTCCGACCAGCGGGCGACGACCGAGACGCCGCCCTTGTAGAGCTTTAGGCGAACCCGGCCGTTGACGGGCTTCTGCGTCTCGGCCAGGAAGGCCTGGATCGCGAGCCTTTCGGGGGCGAACCAGTAGCCGTTGTAGATGAGCGACGCGTAGCGCGGCATCAGTTCGTCCTTTAGGTGCGCCACTTCGCGGTCCAGGGTGATCGACTCCATGGCGCGGTGGCCTTTCAGGAGAATGGTGCCGCCGGGCGTCTCGTAGCAGCCGCGCGACTTCATGCCGACGTAGCGGTTCTCGACGATGTCGGTGCGACCGACGCCGTGCCGGCCACCGACTTCGTTCAGGTGGCGCAGCACGGTGGCCGGTGTCATCGATTCGCCGTCAACCGCCACGACGTTACCGGCTTCGTAGTCGAGGTCCATTTCCTGGGCTTCGTCCGGCGCTTCCTCGGGCGAAACCGTCCAGCGCCACATGGATTCGTCGGCCGGCTTGCCCGGATCCTCGAGCCCGCCCCCCTCGAAGGAGATGTGCAGCAGGTTGGCGTCCATGGAATAGGGGGACTCGAAGCCTCGCTTGAACTCGACGGGAATCTGGTGCTGCTCGGCATAGGCCATGCAGGCGTCGCGGGAATGCAGATCCCAGGACGGTTCCCGCCAAGGTGCGATCACTTCGATGTCCGGATTCAGCGCATACGCCGAGAGTTCGAACCGCACCTGGTCGTTGCCCTTGCCAGTGGCGCCGTGGGCGATGGCACCCGCGCCGGTCTCGGCGGCCACCTCCACCAGGCGCTTGGCGATCAGCGGCCGGGCGATGCTGGTGCCAAGCAGGTACTCGCCTTCGTAGATGGCGTTGGCGTGGAACATCGGGAAGACGTAGTCGCGCACGAACTCCTCGGTGAGATCCTCGATGAAGATCTCGGTAACGCCCATCGCCTGGGCCTTGGCGCGGGCCTGCTCGACTTCCTTGCCCTGTCCTATGTCCGCCGTGAACGTCACCACGTCGGCATTCTGCGTGTCCTGCAGCCAACGGCACATGACCGACGTGTCGAGCCCACCGGAATAGGCGAGGACGATCTTCTTGGCCATGGATGGAACTCCCTCGGGTGGACGCTCGGAGCGGGCGGCGAGTTTAGTCGAATCCCCGAATACGCGTCAGCCCGGGTTCGGGGACGGGCAATGAGACATTGCCGGGGTCTTCCCGCGTCCCGTACGATCGGATCCTCCCTGCTGAGATATCGGGCTTCGTTTGGATCGACGCGAATTCCTCCAAGCCGCAACCTGCACGGCCTTCCTGCTCCCGGCCCTTCCCGCCTGGGCCCGCAGACGGTCGATCAACGACTATTCCGGACTCGATGCCGTCACCGTCGCCGACGAGCGCCGGCCACGCTCGATCGAGGACGTGAGCGCGGCGGTGGGTGAATGGCCGAATGCGATCTCGGTGGGCGGCGGCCGGTTCAGCATGGGCGGTCAGATCGCCTACCCGGAATCGTTGCACCTCGACATGCGGCAGATGAACCGCGTCCTAGCACTCGATCCCGAACGGCGCACGGTACGCGTGCAGGCCGGCATCTCGTGGCGCGACCTGCAGGAGATCCTGAAGGAGCACAAGGTCAATGCGCTCAACGTATCGATTCGCCACTCCCCTGCGGATAGGCGGTCCCTGTTGTCCTGGGCGCACACGGACGTGTTTTCGTTCGTGCTCTACCACAAGCAGCGCACGACGGGGCGCGCACGGAGGCACGCCGAGGCGTGGACCCGGGAGTTGATCGACGCCACGCTGGAACACGGAGGGCGCTACTACCTCACCTACCGGTTGCACGCGACGCCGACCCAGTTCGTTCGGGCCTATCCCGAATGCGAGGCTTTCCGGAGGCTGAAGACACGGCTCGACCCGGGCGGCAAGTTCCAGAACATGCTCTGGGACAGGTACCTTTACCTACCGGCAAGCCCGTTGATCGAGGGCGACTGCCGGGTGCGCGAAAACAGGCGATAATTCGGCCAATCCCACCGGGTGCCACGGCAATGACGATGAAGACGCGGTTCCGCGGCTACCTGCCCGTGGTGGTCGACCTGGAGACCGGCGGGTTCGACGACGCCGTCCACGCGCTGCTGGAGATCGCGGCCGTCACGCTCGACTTCGAAGACCAGCGTCTTGTCGTGCGCGACCGGCACCGGTGGGCGGTAGCGCCGCATCCCCGCACCATCGTCGAGGAGGCATCCCTCAAGGTGACCGGCATCGATCTGAACGACCCGGCACGCGGGGCGGTGTCCGAACTCGATGCCGTGCGCGGGCTGTTTCGGGTGGTGCGTGCCGAAGTCAGGCGCCAAGGCTGCCACCGGGCGATCGTGACGGCCCACAACGCCCACTTCGACCACGGCTTCATTCATGCGGCTGCGACGCGCAGCGGCGTCAAGCGCTGTCCATTCCATCCGTTCTCGGTGGTGGATACCGTCGCCCTGGCGGCGGTGCACTACGGCCACACGGTGTTGTCGGAAACCTGCGGGCGCGCCGGCATCGACTACGATGCCGACCGTGCGCACTCCGCTAGGTACGATGCGGACGTTACCGCCGAGTTGTTCTGCGCCGTGGTCAACGCGCGCCCTGGCGGGCGCGTTTGAAGTTTCGCTGGCGCGAAACTTCGCGTCCTGCGCTTCTTCGCGGTTTCCGCACGCCGGCGGCTATGCCCGACTCGCTTCGTCGCGGTCCTTGGCGGCTTCCTTGATGATCGGCTCCAACTCGCCGGACTCGTACATCTCGGTCACGATGTCGCAGCCACCGACAAGCTCGCCGTCGACGTAGAGCTGGGGGAACGTGGGCCAGTTGGCCACCTGCGGCAAGGTCGCCCGGATGTCCGGGTTCGACAACACGTCGACGTAGGCGAACCGTTCCCCGCACGCCATCAGACACTGCACGGTCTGCGCCGAGAACCCGCACTGGGGAGCTTGGGGCGATCCCTTCATGTAGAGGATGATCGGGTGCGTGGTAATCTGCTCCCGGATCGTGGACAGGACGGCGTCGCTCATGACTTTCCTCGTCGTTCGTCGAATGGCGTAGTGTAACTCGCCGCTGCCACAAGCCCAAAAAGCGATTGAGACTCCCGGTGGCGCACGGTTGTCCCGCACCCAACGACCCCGCACCATTGGCACCATCGCGAGAGCAAGACGGTGAGCCGCAAAACCATGCCCGGCCACGAACCGCCGATAGACCGGCGCGGAACAAGCAGCGAGAAGTGGGAGAAGTACGCGGGTCGGGACGTGTTGCCGCTGTGGGTCGCGGACATGGACCTGCCCACGGCGCCGTTCGTGCTGGACGCCGTGCGGGAACGGCTGGAGCACCCGATTCTCGGCTATACCGCGCCGCCGGCGCGGATGGCGGAAGGCTTCAGGGCGTGGCTGCGACGACGCTACGGCTGGCGCGTGGACGAGGAGTGGCTGGTGTGGATTCCGGGGGGCGTGCCCGGGTTCAACGTGGCCGCCCGGGCGGTAGCGACGAAGGGCCACGACCTGGTTATTCCCGCCCCGGTGTACGGTCCCATCCTGAAGGTCCCGGACAACGTCGGGCTGCGCGGTGTCGTCTCTTCGCTGGCATTGAACCACGGCCGCTGGGAGATGGACGGAGACGACCTCGGGGCAAAGATGTCGGCCGCGACCGCCGCCATCCTGTTCTGCAATCCCCAGAACCCGAGCGGGCGCGTGTACGACCGGGACGAACTGGAGGCCGTCGCGGAACTGACCCTTCGCAACGACGCCGTCTTGATCAGCGACGAGATCCATTGCCCGATCGTGCTCGACGAAACCAAGCGCCATGTGCCCATCGCCAGCCTTGGTCGGGAGGTCGAAGCCCGTTCGATCTCCCTTTTCTCGCCCACCAAGGCTTTCAACTTTCCCGGCCTGAACGCCGCCGTCGCCGTCATCCCCGACCCGGTCCTGCGCGAGCGGTACGAGTTGGCGGGAACGGGGCTGATTTCGGTGCACTCGCCGCTCGCCTTCGCCGCGCTCACCGCCGCCTTCGAAGACGACTCGGGATGGCTCGACGAACAGAACGCCTTCCTGGCAGGCAACGCGCGCCGCTTGGAGGTCGCGATCACCGACATCGACGGCATCCGGACCACGCCCGTGGAAGGAACGTATCTGGCGTGGCTCGACGTGTCGGCATTGGGTCTTGAGGACGCGGCCGCGGCGTTCGAAGAACATGGCCTGGGGCTTCATGGAGGCGAGGAGTTCGGGGATCCGGGGTTTCTGCGTCTCAACTTCGGTTGCCCGCGCTCGATCCTCGATCAAGCCGTCGACCGACTCGCCAAGGCCGCCGAGGAACTCGCCGCGAAACCGGTTTGAACTCCCCCGAGCCGTTCGCTACTATCGGTCGCTTCCCGGGCAGCGCCTGCGCTGCCCGTTGTTGTTTTTGAGGCGCACGGCGACCCCGATAGGAGGCTGCGATGGCGGATGTCTTGGAGGAGATACCTCGGTCGGTAATGCCCACATACGCGCGCATTCCGGTGGCATTCGTGCGCGGCGAGGGCAGCTACGTCTACGACAGCAATGGCAAGCGCTACCTCGACGGCCTGACCGGCATCGCCGTATGCGGTCTCGGCCACGCGCATCCCAAGGTGGCCGATGCCATCGCGCGCCAAGCGTCGACGCTGACGCACACCTCCAACCTGTACCGCATTCCCGAACAGGAACGGCTGGCGAACCGGCTCACCGAAATCTCCGGCATGGACAACGTGTTCTTCTGCAACTCGGGCGCCGAGGCCAACGAGGCCACGATCAAGATCGCGCGTCTCTACGGCCAATCGCGCAACGTCGAGACGCCGCACATCGTGGTCGCCGACGGCAGCTTCCACGGCCGCACCATGGCGACGCTGACGGCCACCGGCAACCGCAAGGTGCAGGCCGGATTCGAACCGCTGCTAGCCGGCTTCGTGCGGGCACCGTACAACGATGTCGAGTCGGTGGAGAAGATCGCCGCCAACGACAAGAACGTCGTGGCGGTGTTGGTCGAGCCGATACTCGGCGAAGGCGGCATCGTCATCCCGGACGACGGCTATCTCGAAGCCCTGCGCGACATCTGCGATCGCCACGGCTGGCTGTTGATGCTCGACGAAGTGCAGACCGGCAACGGCCGGACCGGGCGCTACTTCGCCTACCAGCACACCGGCATCGTTCCCGATGTCGTCGCCACCGCCAAGGGACTCGGAAACGGCGTGCCGATCGGCGCCTGCCTGGCTCGGGGTGAAGCCGCGAAGATGCTTGTCGCCGGCACCCACGGTTCGACGTTCGGCGGCAATTTCCTGGTTTGCGCGGCCGCCAACGCCGTCGTCGACGAGTTGACCGATGGTGGAGTCATCGACAGGGCGGCCGAACTCGGCGAGCGGATGCTGGCGAGGTTCAACGAACGCCTAGCCGGGAACAACCGCGTCAAGGAGATTCGCGGCAAGGGGTTGATGCTGGCCGTCGAACTCAACGAGCCCTGCGCGGAACTCGTGGGCGCGGCCGTCGACGCCGGCCTCTTGATCAATGTCGCCGCGGACACCGTCGTGCGTCTCCTGCCGCCGCTCAATATGAGCGACGACGAGGCCGACGCGATGGTGGTCCAGGTGGTTGACTTGATCGACGCGATGCCCGGCTAGGCTCGGACAACCGGACGAAACCGGGCTCCGAGCGTCGAGGAAGCATCCCGTGGCTGACAGGTCCGGTTCACCCCCGCAAACTTCCCGGCAGCCGGCGCCGAAGCACTTCCTCACCCTGGGAGACTTCACCACCGACGAACTGAACCGCGTCGTCAGGCGCGGTGTCGACCTGAAGGAGATGTGGCGCAACGGCCAACGCTACGAGCCGCTCAAAGGCCGAACGCTCGCCATGATCTTCGAGTTGAGTTCCACGCGCACGCGGGTTTCCTTCGAGGCGGGCATGCACCAGCTTGGCGGCCACGCCCTGTCTCTCAGCCCCAACGACTCCCACCTTGGCCGCGGCGAACCCGTGGAGGATACGGCGCGGGTGCTCTCGGAGATGGTCGACGCCGTGATGATCCGCACTTTCGACCACGACGCGGTGGAACGCTTCGCCGCCGCGGCCTCGATACCTGTCATCAACGGCATGACGAGTCGTTTCCACCCCTGTCAGCTGCTCGCCGACATGCAGACGCTGGTCGAGTACCGCGGCGAGATTTCCGGCACCACGGTGGCGTTCGTGGGAGACGGCCACAACATGTGCAACTCCTACATTCGCGCTGCGGGATTGTTCGGCTTCGAATTGCGGGTCGCCACGCCGAGCGGCCATGAACCCGACCAAGGAATCCTGCCCGCACCGAACGTCGAATTCGTCGATTCCCCGACCAAAGCTGTGGACGGTGCCGATCTCGTGGTCACCGACGTCTGGTCGTCGATGGGGCACGAAGGCGAGGAAGCGGATCGGCGCGCGGCATTCGACGGCTATCAAGTCTCGCCGGCGCTCTTGGACCGGGCGGAGCCAGACGCTTTGTTCATGCACTGTCTGCCGGCCCACCGCGGCGAGGAGATCAGCGAGGACATGCTCGACGACCCGCGCTCGGTGGCATGGGTGGAGGCAGGCAACCGCCTTCACTCCCAGAAGGCGCTCCTGGAATTCCTGCTGGTCGCTTGATCACGGCACGGATGTTCCTCGCGACCATCACGACCATCTGCTGCGCGCCCCTTCGGGCGCGTCGGGTCGCCCCTACTCGCTGAAGTTGTCCGCACCCCGCGCCGAGAGATTCGTCAGATCCCCGGTGACGCTGTCCAGCAGATTCACCACATGGATCTCGCCGTCCGACTCCACGAACAGCCTCCACTTGCCCCGACCGTCACCGAATGCGCCGGAAAGCCCCTCTCCGCCGTCCTCGAGTTCCGGTGCGTAGAGCGTTCGAGCAGATCCCGCGTCCAGTCGCAGCGCAACGGCGGACTTTCCTGCCGCGCCCGCGGGTGTAGTCCATCTTTGTCTGCCACGAACTCGGCGGCGTCGGTTCGGCCGCATTCCGCGGTTCGATCTCGCCGATCTGCTCCGCATGGGCGGCGCACACCGTTGAACACGTCAACAACCAGCCGGCAAGCCCCGCCCATCGGTGGCTATTCGAGCGGGAAGCGTGTCGGTCCATGGCCAATACCCGCGGTCCAACGTACACCAGGCGAAGGATGTTACAGGCTACGCGTCCGGACGCGTAGCCGGATTCCGGCGCAGCCGCACACAGTCGCGGCCGGCTGCCTTGGCCTCGTAGAGCGCGGCGTCCGCCCGCGCCATGAAGGCGGCCAGTTCCTCGCCGTGCGCACTATCCGCAATGCCGACGGACAGGGTGACCGCAAAGTCGTCGGGCAGACCGTCCACGGCCGCTCCACGGAACTCGGTACGGATTCGCTCCGCAACCCGTTTGGCGCCGTCGAGCGACGTATCGTCCAGCAGGATGACGAACTCCTCGCCGCCGATGCGGGCAACCACGTCGTCGTCGCGAACACCCAGGAGCGCGACCCGCGCGAACGCGTGCAGGACGGCATCGCCGACCGCGTGGCCGAAACCGTCGTTGATCTGCTTGAACCGGTCGAGGTCGACATAGAGCAGGGCAAGCGACGCGTCACGTCGTTCGGCGAGCTGAAGCCGTCGCTCGGCTTCCCCCATGAACCCGCGCCGGTCGAGCAGGCCGGTAAGCGGATCGCGAGCCGGGACGCTCAACGTGCGCTGCACGGCCGCGTGCCAGCCGCCAAGCCAGGCCGACCGCGCAGCGGGTGTCGCGTTCGAGACGAACGAGCGATCCGGCTGGTGCAGATTCCACGCCTCGGCGGCAGATTCCAGGTTCCCGTACAAACCGCCTCCCACGGCGGCCAGCAATCCGGCGCCCACGGCCGTGGTTTCCGTGTTGACGGGGCGCGCCACCTCCAGGGCCGTGACGTCCGCCAGGAACTGGCAAAACCAGTCGTTGACAACCATCCCGCCGTCCACGCGCAACGCCTTGACCGGCACGCCGTCGGCATCTGCGGCCGCCAAAAGGTCGGCGGTCTGGAAGGCGACGCTCTTCAGCGTCGCGGTGACAATCTCGTCGGCACCCGTATCGAGGGTGAGTCCCGTTACCAGGCCGCGCGCGTCCGGTCGCCAATGCGGCGCACCCAATCCGGTGAACGCGGGCACCACGTAGACCCCGCCGGTATCGCCGCCGATGCGCCGGGCAGCCTCTTCGGTCTCGGCCGTCGTTTCGATCAAACCCACCTTGTCACGCAGCCACTTGATGGCGACGCCGGCGTTGAAAATGCTTCCTTCCACGGCGTAGCAGGTCTTGCCGGCCACGCGGTAGCCGACCGTGGTCAACAGCCGGGCGCCGGAGCGGATGCGTTGATCACCGGTATTGGCGATCAGGAAACAGCCCGTCCCGTAGGTGCTCTTGGTGAGTCCCGGTGCCAGGCACCCCTGGCCGACCAATGCCGCCTGCTGGTCCCCCGCGACGCCCGCAATGGGGATCGCGGCACCGAACCACTGGGCATCGGCGATTCCGAACTCGCCGACGCAGTCTCGGACTCCGGGCAGCACCGACGGCGGCACGTCGAAGTAGTCGAGCGCGCGTTCGCTCCACGCCTGCCGGGAAATGTCGAAGAGTTGGGTCCGCGAGGCATTGGTGGCGTCGGTGACATGGCGCCCGCCCTTGGTCAGTCGCCAGATCAGGAAACTGTCGACGGTTCCGAAGCGGATCTCGCCCGCCTTGGCTCGCCGGGCCACGTCTGCGTGCGATAGGAGCCACTCGAGTTTCGTGCTGGAGAAGTAGGGGTCGACCAAGAGTCCGGTGATTTCGATGAGTTCCGGCTCCATTCCCTCGCGGCGAGCCCGGTCGCAGCGCTCTGCGGTGCGCCGGTCCTGCCAGACGATGGCATTGTTTAGCGGTTCTCCGGTCGCGGCATCCCAGACGAGGGTCGTCTCGCGCTGGTTCGCGATGCCAATGGCCGCGATGGACGACGGGGCGACGCCGCTGGCCGCGATGGCCGCCCGGGCGGCGCCGAGGGTGGACTGCCAAAGGGCCTCCGGGTCCTGCTCGACCCAACCGTCCTGAGGGAACAACTGATCGAAAGGACGTTGAGCGGTCGCTGCAACGCGACCTTCGGCATCGAACACGATGGCCCGCGAACTGGACGTACCCTGGTCGATGGCGAGCAGGTGGGCCACTTCTGGTTCGTTCCGCATATCCCCCGCTTTCGACATTAGCCGCTAACCGGCGGCGTTATCAAGCAAGCGGTCAGGGGTTCACCACGGCCCATGAACAGCTTGTGCACATGGTTCCGCACGGTTCGCGCGCAGCGCGGAACAACCTGTGGGGAATCTGTGCGCGACTCGACGCACATGGCCGTGGGTTGTACACAGCCGATCGCGGGTTCTATACCCAGGAAATCCACAACAAAAAAGCAGTTGCAAAGAGGGCAAGACCGCCGTATGTTGGGTTTCGTTGTAGATGTAGACCTATATGTTGGGGTTGGGGAACCGACTGATCGAGACGACGGACGAGGGTTGACGATAAGCGACTACTTTTTGGATCGAGTCGATAAATAGACCTCTCGGCATCTTTGCCGTTTGTACGGTCGGTTAAGTTCCTCAAACCGGGGTACGGTGCTAT
>JAPOYW010000437.1 GCA_026706425.1 Gammaproteobacteria bacterium | reverse complement strand
TCTTCCTGTTCTCCACGGACCACGGGGACGCCACGGGAAGCCACAAGCATTTCGAGAAATCCGGCACGATGTATGACGAGATCTTCCGCATTCCTTTGTTGGCGAAGGTTCCGGGAGTCGCGCCTCGTCAAGTATCCGAGTTTGTTCGCCTGATGGATCTAATGCCGAGTTTCATCGAATGGGGAGGAGGCGATCTGCCGGACGATTTGGACGCAAGGAGCCTCGTACCCCTGGTTAAAGGTGAGACGCCTGCCGACTGGCCGGACAGCGTCTATTGCGAAAGCCATGGCGAAGTGTGGGGCTACTCTACCCAGCGGATGGTTCGGACCGAGCGTTGGAAGTACGTCTATTTTCCCCACGACCTCGATGAACTCTACGATCTGAAGGCCGACCCCGCCGAGATGAACAACCTCATCGATGACCCGGACTATGCCGATATCCAGAGCGAGATGAAGGCACGGCTCGTCGGCTGGAACGATGCGACCAATGACATGTTCCAGTGGAATTGGGTACGGTGGAACTTCCCGGATCCGGTCAGTCCCTATTAACGATGTCGATGCCGCGACGAACAATCGGCATTCTCGCCAGCCTGTTGGCCTTTCGCGTGCTGGCCACTCCCAACGTGATCCTGGTGATGGCCGACGACATGGGCTGGGCGCAGACGGGCTACTACGACCATCCGGTCCTCGAAACACCCAATCTGGATGCCATGGCCGCCAACGGCTTGCGTATGGACCGGTTCTACTCGGCTGCTCCGCAGTGCTCCACGGCCCGCGCCACCGTGCTGACCGGCAGGACCAACGATCGCACGGGCGTCGCCACGGTAGGCAGTTCCATCAACAAGCAGGAAAACACCCTGTCGGCAGCCTTCCGCAACGCCGGATACACGACCGCGCACTTCGGCAAGTGGCACCTCAACACGGTGAACACACCGGACCATCCGATGCCGTTGTCTGACCCGCATCACCCCGGCGAACTGGGCTTCGACTACTGGCTGAGCGAAACCAACCAATTCAACCTCGATCCGCTGTTCAGTCGCAACGGAACGACCGAACGCATCGAAGGCGAGTCGTCTGAAATCCTGGTAGATGAAGCACTCGCTTTCATCGAACAGGCGCGTAGGCAAGGCAAACCCGCTTTCGTCCTGATCTGGTACGCCTCCCCCCACCGGCCGTTCGAGGCGCTCGACGAGGACATGGAAGCGTTTGAAGAGTTGCCGGAAGCCTCGCGGGTCCACCACGGCGAGATCGTCGCCATGGACCGTTCCATTGGCACGCTCCGGCAGGGATTGCGGGACTTGGGAATTGCCGAGAACACGCTGGTTTGGTTCACCAGCGACAACGGCGGACTCCCGACATTTGACGTGACCCGGGCATCAACCGGGGAGGTGCTGCCGGGCGTGGTGCCGGATTCCACCGGGCATCTCCGCGGGTTCAAGAATTCGTTCTACGAAGGCGGGATTCGCGTACCCGGCATCATCGAATGGCCCGGCCATTTGAAGCCGAGAATCTCGAACTTCCCGGCCAGCACGCTCGACATGTTTCCGACTCTCATCGAAGTGGCCGGCCTTGACCCCAATGACATGAACGAGGTGCACGACGGCATCTCCCTGGTGCCCGCCTTCGACGCCGAACCGGCAAGGCGAGATCAGCCCATCGGCTTCCGAGTTCTCGGCCAGCTAGGCTGGCTCGACAACGACTACAAGCTCATCTACTACCGCGACTACGACAAGGCGATGGTCGACGGCGTGTGGGACCCGGAGGTGTTCGATTCGTTGACCCAGGAATGGGAGTTGTACGACTTGGTTGACGACCCCTCCGAGCAAGACAACCTCGTCGAGCGGGAACCGGAAATCACGGCCCGAATGAAAGCCGAACTCGCCGCGTGGAACGAGTCCGTCGACCGGAGCACCGAAGGAGCCGACTATCCGGAGGGTAGGGTGCTGCCGTCTGGGCGCGACAAGCCGGAATAGGGTTCATCGTCGCAGAGAGACGCCTTTTCGGGATCTACAGCCGCGTCCCATCTCACCACGCGGGTACTCACTCT
>JAPOYW010000078.1 GCA_026706425.1 Gammaproteobacteria bacterium | reverse complement strand
TGCGGTGCCGAACACGACCGCGACGTCAACGCGGCGTGCAATCTCGAGCAGGAAGGCCTGCGCCTGCTCACCGGACAACGGCCGGCGGGGCCCGGTCGGTCAATGCGCGTGGAGGGTAAGACCCCTGGACCGCCCCCGGCTCGATCCGGGTCCGGTTCGGTACCCGATGAAACGCGAACGGACTCCACGGGGCTGAGGCGGTATGAAGCCGCCGAAGCCGCTTGAGGGACCGACTCCAAGATTTGAACTGATTCTGCCGGATCTCTTGCGGCCACGAATGGGTGACTTTCGATTATGTAGGCGCGAGTGCGAGATTTCTCGCGACAGTGTTGATATTTTCCGGCATCAGCGGCGAACGGTCGACGCACAACGGTTCGCGCGAGCGGCAATCGTCTTGACGAATCCCGCCAACACCGTGCCGTCCAGGCCCTCTTCTTCAAGTACGCCGGCAACGTCACCGGCGTCCGTGCGCACGGCAGCGGCGATCTCGGCGACCCGTCGTCGAACCAGCGGCAGACCGAGGCCGGCTTCGGACGCAAACGATTCCCAGCCGCGACCATCCATTTCGTCAAGCGTTCTGCGCTTGCCGATCTTCATCGCCAGCCTCGGCGAAAGCTCGGGATAGGCGATCGTAGTCAGCAGGTCGTACAAGGGTGCAAGCACCGGGCCACTGTCGGTGTACAACAGGGAGAAGTTCTTGCCGTGGGCATCCGCGTTGCCGGCGATCAGGTTGAAAATCGTCGCGTCCATCAGTTTAAGCACCTCGACCGCCGGACGGGCCGCGATCCCGCGCAGCAGTTCGAAGCAATCACGTAGCGTAGGACCGCCTTCGCCGGCGTACTTGCGTTCTGGCCAGATACCCAGCGCCTGGCAGAAATCCTCCTGGTGGATGCGTGCCACGGGTCCGGTCCCCACTATCCGGCGGTCGTACCGTCCGACCACCAGGAACTTGCGATCGTCGACGTCGCGTGCTTCCACGGGTGCCGTGTCCAGGCCGATTCGAGCCGCGAGACGCATGACAAGGGCCTCGTTTTCGACCGAATCCGGGAACCGCAAGATCGGCGCCTTGAGTATGTGAGTAGTGGCCTGCCCTGGCACCGGCAGTGCCACGTCGCTATCCACCAGTACCACCGGCAACTTCGAATGCGCCCCCGCCAGGGACAACCGCAGACCCTTCTCGCCCGCCAACAGCGGGCGGACCGGCAGCGCGTCCAGCACGGCAGCCAATTCGCCCGGATCAAGCGGGCCTGCAGGCGCATCGGCGGACACCGCAACGGGCGATTCGCCAGGAGGCAGGAGCTGCAGCGCTCCGGCGACATCGCCACCCAACCGCTCGAGCAGCGCGTAGACATTACCTCTGGAGACCCCGAGTCGCCGCGCCACGGCGTCCCGCTGCCCCTCATCAGGCAGCAGTCCGCTGAAGAACGGTCCGCATTCGGGTCGCGAAAACGGCTCGGCACGCAAAGGCAGAGAAACCGACAACGACGAAGCCGAATCGTCCGCTCTCAACCATTCCGGCGCATATGCAAACCCGAGTTCGCCGTGGCGATTCTGACTGAGCCGGCCGACCAGCCGCTCGTCCCACCAGACGTTGAGTACTCGGCTCACTTCGGCGGCTCGATATCGACCGAGCAACCGAGCGCGTCCAGAACCTGCAAGACCTTGCCGATCTGGGCCGTCGGTTTGCCGGCTTCGAGGTCGACGACAAAACGAAGCCCTACACCGGCCGCTCCGGCAAGTTCGTATTGCCGCAGCCCCGTCGCCTTGCGCGTTGCGCGTACGATGTCGCCAATTTCAGCCGGTGTCAGCGTTCGCCTGACCTGCACGCATCACCAAGCAATAGTCATGTTCCCGATCGGGAATATTGCCCACCATTCCCACGCAAGTCAACGAATTATTTCCCGATCGGGAAATATTGATTAGCACGGGTAGAAATTACGCCCAGCGTTCCCGATCGGGAAAAAAGTGAGCGAGGGTCATCCTCAGGGCTGGCGTCGTCCGTGACGCCTCAAACGCCCATCGGCTCAAAGGGCCATTCTTGCCACGGGCTGTCGGCGCGTGGTG
>JAPOYW010000686.1 GCA_026706425.1 Gammaproteobacteria bacterium | reverse complement strand
GTCTTAGGGATGATCGTCAGCGACTGGTTCATAGGTTTCTACGACACGGGGGCCATGCTGACTGTCTACGCGTCCCTGTTGATGCCGTTCGTCGCCCGACGTTTCCTAGGCAAATCCAACGCCCTTCGGCTCGGCGCGGTGGCCGTGCTCTCGGGGATTGGTTTCTACCTCACGACGAATGCGGCGGTATGGTTCTTCACGAACGCGTACCCTCCAACCCTCGACGGTCTCGCGGCCAGCTACATCGCCGGCCTTCCGTTCCTGAAGTGGACGCTCCTCGGCAACGTCTTCTATACGGCGGTCCTGTTCGGTACCTATGGAATCGTCCGCCGCAGCGTCGCGGGGATCGCCCAGCCCGCCCGTGCGTGACCAGGCCGGCCGCCGGCGTGTCTGGACTCTCGTCCATGCCACTTGCCTGCTACTGGCGCTCTCCGCATTCGCCGAAGAAGCACAGCAGGTCGCCGTTCATCTTGAGATTCGCGATGAGTTGACCGGCAGCGACCTCGAGGTCTCGATCCGCCGCAACGCTTCGGTCGGCACCAAGGGCATCGACTTCATGGACGAAGTCGTCGACATGGAATCCCGCCGCTATCCCGGCGTGGGCGTTTTCGTCACGAGCCTGTGCGGTGTCGAGGCACCCAAGGGCGCGTTCTGGGCACTCTCGATCGACAGCGAGCGCGCCACGAAGGGGATCAGCGACCTTACAATCAACGAACCGATCCGCATCCTTTGGGATCTGGTGGAGGTGGATTCGGAGGAGCGACCAGGCGGCGAACTTGTGACCGAGTCCTAGCTCGTCAGCGACACGGAATGGTCGAACCGTGACGGTGCCCGGCGGAGGGATTGTGGGCGTTCGCACACTGATGTGCGTGAGTTGACATCATGATGCCAACTCGTGATCATCACGGCCATGAGGACGACACTAACCATCGACGACGATGTCGCCGCAAAGTTGCGCGACGAGATGGCAAAGTCGCAACGGAGCCTGAAGGAAGTCGTCAACGCATTCCTTCGTCGAGGGCTGCGGGCACCGAGGGACGAAGATCTGGCGACTCCGTTCACCGTCAAGGCTCGTCCCATGGGTTTGCGGAGCGGGTTCGACCTCGACGATATAGGCGGCCTGCTTGAGTCCCTAGATGGCGTCTCGCGGCGGTGATACTCGTCGACGCCAATCTACTGCTCTACGCTTACGACGCGGCCAACCCACACCACGGGGCCTCCCGGCGGTGGTTCGAAACCGAACTCTCGGCGGGGCACCCGATTGCGTTCGCGCTGGTCACGTTGCTTGCGTTCGTGCGCATCGCCTCCGACGCCCGAATATTCGCCCGACCGATGACGCCGGCCGAGGCCTGCTCGCTCGTGGAGGACTGGCTTGGGCAACCGAATACAAGACTGCTGCAACCGGGCCCTCGAACTTGGTCGCTCTTGGCCAGGCTTTGCGAGGAAGGGCAGGCGAAAGGCGCGATGGTGATGGACGCGCATCTAGCGGCCCTGGCACTCGACCACGGTGCCACAGTCGCTACCACCGACCGCGATTTCATGCGATTCTCGGGGTTGAAGATCGTCAACCCGGTTTCATGAGCCACGACCTAGTCATCCGCGACGGCCGAATCGTCGACGGCACCGGCGCCGCACCGTTTTCCGGTGATGTCGCCGTCGACGGCGACACCATCACCGCCATCGGCAAGGTGGACGGTCGCGGCAAGGAGGAGATTCGCGCCGACGGGCTCGCGGTGACGCCCGGGTTCATCGATCTGCACACCCACCTCGATGCGCAGATCGGCTGGGATCCGATGCTCACGCCCATCTCCTGGCACGGCGTCACCACCGCCCTGCTGGGCAACTGCGGCGTGACCTTCGCGCCGTGCAAGCCTGCCGATAGGCAGTTCCTCGCCGAGATGATGGAGACCGTCGAGGACATTCCCCGTGAAGCCATCCTCTCCGGGCTGCCGTGGAACTGGGAGACCTACGGCGAATACCTCGACGCCTTGGATTCGATGCACCCCGCGATCAACGTGACAGGACGTTGATGGGGGCATTTCACGGCGCGGCGCGTCCGCGGGTTGATTTCT
>JAPOYW010000413.1 GCA_026706425.1 Gammaproteobacteria bacterium | reverse complement strand
GACATGTACTACAACATCATCGACGTGCGCGACCTGGTGAAGGCCCATCGCCTCGCCGCGGAGTCGCCCGTGGACCACCGGGCGACCCACGGCGGACCGCGCTACGTGATGCATGGCACGGGCGGCCGGTCGGCGATCCGTTTCGGCACCGAACTCGCCGGGATCATCCACGAGCATTTCCCGTCCTATGTTCTGGGCAAGCCCGCCACCGTCACCAGCCAGGGGGAGCCGGTCACCGTGGTCTCCAACATGGTCAACGACTGCAAGAAGGCGAAGGAGGTGCTTGGCGCCACGATCCGGCCCGTGGAGGACACGATTCGCGCTGTGGTGGAAACGTCCGTGGAACTTGGGATAATTGACCCGCAGGTTACCCAGTCCGCTTAAGAGCGGTGCTATCGGGGAGCCGGGAGGACGTATGTCGGACAACGCACCGAAAACGGCGGAGATCATCCAGCTGTACGACGATGCGTCGCCCGAACTGAAGCGGGTGCTCGAACGCAAGCTCGGCAACGCCGCCGACGCCGAGGAGATCCTCCAGGACGCCTTCGAGAAGCTACTGCGGCTATCCGACCGACAGCACATCCGGGACCTGCGCCGCTATTTCTTCACGATGGCGAACAACATGGCGCTGAACGCGCTGCAACACCGCGACGTCGAACATCGCTACCGGGCGGCCCAGTCCCTTGCGCACGAGGATGAACGGCACGACGCCCCGGGGCCCGAGCGAACGGTGTTGGCGAACGAGGACCTGTTGCGGGTTCAGGTCGCGCTAGCCGCGTTGCCGGAACGAACAAGGCATGTATTCCTGCTGTTCCGGTCGGACGGTCTCTCCTACCGTGAGATCGCCGACCAGCTTGGCATCTCACGGAAGGGCGTGGAATACCACTTGCGGCGCGCCGTCGCGGCGGTCATGGATGCGATGAAGGAGTAACCCGACGTTGGTCACTAGGCGGAACCCGGTCTCAACTGTCGTAACTGTTGCCGGAAAGCAGTCTTGCTCAAACCCGTAGGCGATACGCCCTATGCAATTGGTGACAAAGAAAACACCTGACGATACGGCCGCCGACTGGTTCGTGCGCCTGAATTCGGGTGACGTCAGCGAGTCGACGCGCTTAGAACACGAGGCATGGCTGGCCGAGGACAACCGCAATCGAGAACGGTTCGAAGCCGTAGAGGCCGGGATGCGCGACCTGGCACCGATAGACGACTGGATGCGCACCGAAGTCAACCGGTTGAACGCCCGGGTCATGGCCAGACGCGCCCGGCGCACCAAGGGCTTGATTGGAGTTGCCGGCGCGGCCGCCGCCGTAGCCGCGGTGACCCTCTGGGTCACTATGAATCCCGCGGGCTTCTATGCGACCGAACGGGCCGAGCAACGGGAGATCTCCCTCGACGACGGCTCCAGAATCCACCTCAACTCGGCGTCCTCGGTGGCGGTTCGGTACAGCTCCGAGGAACGCACGATCAAGTTGAGTAGCGGGGAAGGCGTATTCGATGTTAGCCGGGATGAACAGCGTCCCTTCGTCGTGGCTGCCCGGGACGCCGAAGTTGTGGCAATCGGTACCCAATTCCGGGTAAGGCTCACCCGTGACGATGTCACCGTAACGGTTCTCGAAGGCGCCGTCGCCGTATTCAACCGGCCCGGTTCCGGCCCAGTGTCCGCCACCGGTTCCGTCCGATCGGATTCGGAACCCACGCTGTTGTATGCCAACGACCAGATAACCGTGAGGAACGGCGTTATGACGGCGGTGGAGTCCGTCAACGCCTCGGTGGCAACGGCGTGGCGGGAAGGCAAGCTCATCTACGACGCCACCCCCTTGCGCCAGGTCGTGGCCGAGATGTCGCGATATACCCCGATAGAGCTTGCCGTGGCCGATGGCGTGCCTGATCATCCCATCACCGGTCTGATCCAGATACGCAGTCCTGACGCGATGCTCCGTTTCATCTCCAACGCCGTGCCGGTCACGCCAGTCCGAGCCTCCAAGGAACGGATCGTCCTGCACGCCGTGCCGCCGGTGCCCCAATGAACCGGCGACACGGAAACAAGCCAATTCGGCGGGCCGTGGCATGCGTGCTGGCGTTGGCGTTTCTTGTCCCGGTCGCCGCCGTTGCCGGGGCTGGCGGAGCGAAGGGCGACGCCGTCGTCGCCGGACAGTTTCGGTTCGACATTCCCAGCCAACCGGTGGGCAAGGCCCTGATTCAGTTTGGCGCACAAACCGGCCTATCGGTCATCGTCCAGCACGACGCGCGCACCGTCGCTACCAACGCGGTGGTGGGCATCTACACGATCCCGGAGGGGCTGCGGGTGTTGCTTCGCGACACGGGTCTGGACTACCGGTACCAGGACAGCGGCGTGGTGGTCTCCCGCAAGCCAGCGCTCGTGTCCCCAGTTCCGTCGAGCTTGATGCCACCGGACGAATCCATTCCGGGAGACCGGGTCGCCCCCATCGCCGGACCCTTTCCGAGCGCCCAAGCCCTTGCCGAGGAGAACGCATTAATGCGGGCGAACAACGCCGGTCCCCCCGATGTTGTTGTCACGGGCAGCCGAATCGGGCTGCCACCGTCGCAGGTATCGAGCCATGTCGTCGTGGTCACCGACCCGGGCGGCGGCAATATCGGGGGAGCGATCGACGACCTCCCCCAGAACATCCCCGGCGGCAATCCGCTCAATCCGGGCATCGACCTGCTCGCCAACGAACCGGACTCGCTCGGTGGCACGACGTTCGTGCAGCAATGCCAGGACCTGGCTTGGGGCGTGGATAGCCAGCAACTCTCCCTGATGCAGGCCACGAATCTCTCGCTGGGAATGACGCCGATGAACTTGCGCGGTATCGGCTCCCGGGGAACCTTGGTCCTGGTCAACGGCAAGCGCATCGGCCGTTCGGGCTTGCTCGGTGGCTACGCCGACCTGTCCAGCATCCCCATGGACATGGTGGAACGAGTCGAAATACAGCTCGACGGCGCCTCCGCACTGTACGGATCCGACGCCGTCGGCGGCATCGTAAACGTCATCCTGCGCGACCAACACGAAGGAACCACTGTGAAGCTCCGACGCACGACTGGGCTGGCCGGTGCCTTCGACGGGATCAATGCGCTACTCGCCAGCACCAAGGCCTGGGGGTCGGGCAGGGCAACCGGGCTGCTTGGCTACTACACGACGAAGAACCGGATTCCCTACGACGACCCGGCGCAGGACTTCCTGGCCAGTGCCAACCCCTCCTTCGGCGACGATCTGCTCTTTCGGGAAAGCGAGCGATTCGCGAGCCGTCAGCGAACGTACTTCCGAATCGCTGTTGACCAGGACCTGCCCGCCAACATCGACGCGTCCATATCATTGGCCTACACCCCCGGCGAGACCGAACACAGGACCGGTTTCCGACCGGCAACCATCGATGTCTCAGGCGGCGACTCGCCGTCGCCATCCGGCCTTGCGGCCCAAATGTTCGGCGCCACGGAACTGCCGGCCATGTTCACGCAAGCAAAGTCGGATCGGTGGACCCTGTCCGCCAACGTCGATGGATCCTTCGACACGCTGCCTGGCTGGGAATGGCACCTCGGCATCGACCATACCCGGGAGAACAGCAACTCGACGACGAAACATGAACTGTCGCGTGAGCTGCTCCGCGACGCCCTGCTCGCCGGCTCGTTCGACACGTCCACCGATGCCTCCCCCGAGGACCGGTACCGCCCGTTCCTGCTTTCCGATCAGACATTGGATGCGAGCAACGAGGATCTCCTGCTGGAGTTCACCCTCAAGCGTTCCTTCGCCGCCATGCCCGCCGGCAATCTCGACGTCCTGTTCGGCGTGTCCTCCGGACAGGCCGATGTTCGTTTCGAGCATCAGCGAGATGCCCTGGCGCGACACCTTCCCATCGTGGCTCATGGTCCAATCGGCATGTTCCCCATCCATCCGGGGGCGCCGGGCGATGGCGACGCGGACCTTTCCGGCGTCCACGGTGTCGTACTCCCGGACGCCACCGGGGGTGCCCCGGGAAGCGCCGTAGCGGTGACAAGCGCGTTCGCCGAGTTCCAGATCCCCCTAGTCTCGCAACGCCCGTTGGTGGAGAAGCTGTCCGTCAACGCGGCAGTTCGGCAGGAGGACACCAGTCTGCACGGTGCCAACACGACCTGGTCCGTCGGGGCGGTTTGGAACATCAACGACGACCTGCGCGTCCGGTTGCGCAAAGGAACATCGTTCTCGGCGCCTCCCCTTTGGCTGTCGTCGCTGCCGACCACGACAACCCCCCTATCGGTGTTTCTTGACGACAGGGGAGGTGCCTCCGAGGTGCTCTGCTGCCCCTTGCGTCCTTGCGATGCGACGATAGTCTCCGGCGGCCGCACATCCCTGCGGGGCGAATCGGCGGTGTCCTGGTCATACGGAATCGAGTTCACCCCTGCGCGGCTCAAGGGATTCCGTTCGATCCTCAACTACTCGAAAATTCACTTCCGCGACCGGATCGATGGCGTCACACCGTTGACGCTCAGCCTGATACCCCGGCTCACCGACGATCTGTTCGACCGCTATGGCAGCGTCTACCGGTTCGACGAGGAAGGCGAGTTCCTGGGTATCGACGCCCGCGCCGCCAACGTCGGTTCGCAGATCGTCGCGACCTACGACTGGACGGCCGACTATCAACGCGAAACGGTGTGGGGTACGTGGTCCTTGAGCGCGAGCGTGACAATGTACGACCGGTTCGAATCACGCCTCGGCTCGAGCGAGGTCGTGGAGGATCTTGTCGGTCTTCCGTACGCCGTGCCGAAGTTCAAGCAGCATGCCCGGGTTGGCTGGACCCGCGGCAACTGGCGCCTCGCACTGAACGCCTCTCACCGCGACGACGCCGACCGCCGGTACGGGGACATCAATTCCCACATCTTGCTCAAGTATCCGGTCGTACTGGATTTCGGGGTTACCTATCGACTTGGCAATGACCGTTTCGGCGCGTTGAAGAACATGCGGCTGAACCTTGGCGCCAGCAACTTGGCGGGCGGTCACACCCGGTGGGTGGAGACGTCGTGGAATACAACCGGCTATCAGTCCAGGAGCGCGTCGTATACCGAAGTCACAAGCCCCTGGACCGAACGGACGTACTTCATGGAGTTGGTCCACACCCTGTAGCGAGGAAGGCCGCGCCGTGCCGGTGCGCAACCCACCGAGAACACCCCGTGCGGACAACGATCCTACGAACTCTCGGTGTGACGGTTGCCGCTGCGGCATGCGGCGGCGAACCGGCAACGCCGACCGATTCCCCGGCTGCTGAATCGCCAGCGGATTCCGGCGACGTCGCGCTGGAAATCTACTCGCCTCCGCGCAGCGTCTCGAGGGCCACGCCGAGGTACCCCCGCCTGGCGTTGCGCAGGAACAAGGAAGGCTGGGTGCGCCTCGACTTCATGGTCGACACCAACGGCGAGGCCTACGAGATCGTCGTTACCGAATCGGTTGGGGACGAAGCGTTCCATGCCGCCGCCATACGGGCCTTGGAAAAGTCCAGGTTCAAGCCTGCACGATTCGAAGGCAAGCCGCTCGATTTCTCTCGGATGTTGAGGGGCAAGTCGAGGAGATCAAGCTTCGATGCGCCAGGAATTTCCTGTTCCATCGCTTCGATCCGGACGTTCGGTACCAGGTCAAACAGGACTACCACCCCTGCCACCTCGAACTCATGGGCGATCCGGGAACGACGTTCACGCTCACTCAGTTCTAGGCGTGGCGATGGCGTGGCCATCAGGGGTCGATCAATACCCCGGGATTCAGGATGCCGCGCGGATCGACGCTGCGTTTCGCCGCCCGCCAAAGATCGCCGAAGATGGCCGGGCGCTGGATGTCCCAGCCGTCGCGGTGCAACCGTCCCACGGCGTGATGGTGGGTCACGGTACCGCCGACCGCCACCACCGCTTCCGTCGCCGCCTTCTTGACGATCTGCCAACGCTCCATCTCCGCGCCCCGGGGCACGATGCCGCTGAAGCTGTAGTAGGGGGCCGGCCCGTCCGGGTAGACGTGCGTAAAACGGCAGGACAGCCTCGCACCGCGCACGGCACCGCGCAAAGCGACGCCGACACGTTCGCGGACCTCCGCATCGAAATCCGGCCAACGATCCCAAGTGACCGCAGTCTCGAAGGTATCGGCTAGCAGGCCGAGCCCGGCGGTCAACCCTGCGTTCACGCCGATGAATGCATTGCGCCAGGCGCCCACGGCACCGCCGCGACCGGTTGCCTGGCCGGACCCGTCGTCGACGAGGATGGCGTCGTCTTCGACAGCGCCACCGTGCGACCGGGCGATACTAACCGCGGCACGGATGTTCGAACCCTGGGGAATCTCGCCCGACTCGAAGCCGATGATGAGTAGCGCATGATCACCCGACAGACCCGCCGAGAACTCGGCTTCCGACGGATCCAGGATGCGAAGGTTGGCCGGCCAGAGCTTGGCCTGGGCGATCGCCCGCACCGCTTCGCAACCGCTCTCCCACGACGGAAACGCGACGCCTGCGGTGGCCCGGAACACAGGACGCTTCTGCAGCCGAAGCCAGCACTCGGTGACGACCCCGAGCGTTCCTTCGGAGCCGAGCACAAGGCGATCGGGACTTGGGCCAGCACCGCTTCCCGGCAGACGCCGGGACTCGAACCAACCCCTCGGCGTCAGCATCCGCGTCGACTCGACGAAGTCGTCGATGTGCGTGTGGTTCGTCGCGTAGTGTCCGCCGGAACGCGTTGCCACCCAACCGCCCACCGTCGACCAGGGGAAACTCTGCGGAAAGTGGCGGAGCGTGAGGCCCAGAGGCTTCAGTGCCGCTTCCAGGTCGGGACCCAGGATTCCCGCTTCGACGCGAGCAGCCCGCGACACCTCGTCGACCTCGAGGACGGTGTTCAGGTTGTCGAGATCAATCGTGACCGCGGCACTCGCACTAGGCGGCACGTTCACGCCCCAAACGACCGACGTGCCACCCCCGTACGGAATCGCCGCGTGACCCTCGCGGTCGCACCAGGCCAGCGTCGCCTCCAGTTCGTCTTCGCTACCGGGGTGGGCAACCGCGTCCGGCGGGTGATCGAACTCGCCCCGCAACGCCTTCAGCAGTTCCAACGAATGACCGCCGTACGTGTGGGTGACGCGCTCCTCCGTCGTGGTCGACACCCAACCCGTTAGCGAGTCAGGCACCTCGAGCCGCGGCGAGGGCAACCCGATGCCGTCGATTGCCGGCACGGGCGGCGGCTCGACAACCTCGCCGATTCGCGGCGCCAAGCGTTCGGCCGCCGCCCGGCGCTCGGCTATGCTCGGTTCGTCGGAGACGTAGCCCCATGTCCAGAAACTGCGCCGTTCCGCCCGTGCCGTCATCGGAACTCCATCAAGCCCATCACTGACCGTAAATGGTACCTAGTCGCCGCGCCTGATCGACAGATTCGGCGCGCAACCTCTCCGGTCCGCCGGCAGCGAGTCGGCTTCGTCGAAGACCGGAAACGCGTGATCGTCCCGAACCTCGGCGAAAGCGTTCGCGATGTTCCTCTCCGTTCCGCCGACAAACATGTTCAGAAGATCCGACGTTCGCTTGCGCAACACATGTCGCCATGCTGGAGAAGATCAGCGACACGCCGAACGCACGCCACGCAAGTCGCGTCGGATGGCGAGGTTGGCTACCCCTGTTCGGCAACGGGCGACCGTCTCGACGTTGGGAGAGGCTCAGCGACCACGTGAGTCATGAGACAATCGCACGTGCGGCGGATTCGTGCCGCCGGTGTTTGAGACATTATCGGACTGGCTGACGGAACGGCCCATGTCTTTAGGACCCGCCAGACTGCCGATCCAACCCGGACCCGCGAAAGCAGTGGGAGCGGCGGTGGATGTGCTGGCTAGGTGGATGGATTCCGAGCATCTGCGCCTCGGCGGCGGCACGGCGCTCGAAGCCCGGTGGCACCATCGATCCAGCACTGACCTCGACTTTTTCGCCCTTGCGGAGCATGCGGACGTCGTGTTCTACGAACGCTTCCGCCGTGTGTTGGAGGACTTGGAGCAATTGGCGCGAGACGGCGTGGTGGCAACCGAAGGCATGCGGATGACAGGTAGGTCCATCGTTCACTTCCGCATCGGCGAAACCCCGGTCTCATTCGGCAGGGTCGATGTATTTCACGGCGACCCCGCCGACGAAGTCGAATACGCTACCGGTGTGGCATTGAACGGCACTAGGGACATCCTCGCCAAGAAGATGTACAACCGTCTAGGCTCGAATCGGCTCGCGACCGAACGGGACGCTTACGATTTCGCCGTCGCCCGGACGAAGGCTCCGGACGATCTGACCTACGCTTGGGGCCTGATGCCCGAATACATGAAGGAGATTGCCGTTGGGCTATGCCGCGAACGTGCCGAGCGAGGCCCCCCCTTGGAGTTGGACGAAGTCCGGTACGCATCGATCGCCCGCGACGTCTGGGGCCATGTCGTCAGGATGTTCGAAAGCGACCTAGATTACGTTCCGCCATTGTCGATGGACGAAGGAGACACCGGCCATGCGTGAGGAGCCGATGGACGCCGACGCAAAGGTCGAGGTGCAATGGGATCCGCTCTACGACGTCTGTGCGGATCACACCTTTGCCTCGCCGATAGCGAACGGTCGCATGGAACACCTTCTTCCCCAATCTACGAAACAGGCGATCAAGCGTCCGCTTGACGTGCACGGTGCTGTCGGCGCGTACATGGCAGGCATGCGTTGCCCATCGGCAGAACGTCTGATTCGCCTCGTCCATGACGTCTCCGGGATGGAGGAATGGGAGAAGGCGGCCGTTCGCGGCCTCTTCGATCAGTTGTCTCCGGGGGAGTGCTTGGAGTTCATGGTGTCCACCAACGGATCGCCGCGCGAAGTCGCACGCCTGATGCGCGAGTCCGGCGTTCGGCGCGGCATCGTGGTCAACTGGATCAACCAGTACTCGTCCGACCCCAACTGGCGGGAGGACAAGATGCTGGCGATCCAGTACGGCGAGCTGGAGGCGGTAGCCAACCGCCGAGGGTAGGCGCGACCCGGGAACGAAGCTCGCCGTGGTATCTCGGGAGTCGCAACAGGGCTCCGCCGTTTGGACGAGCTCACCGGAGGCTGGCACAACGGCGAACTGCTCGTCATTGGCGGTCGACCGTCAATGGGCAGGACCGCTGGCATGCCAGTTCGCCCTGCACGCGGCCCCGGTCCGCAGGTACCGGCGATTTACGTGCGGATGTTACAGATAGCTAACCGACCAACCGCTGCCGCTGCCGGATCACCGTTCGTCGGTTCCATTCCCGCGCCCACAGTCCGAGCACGACGTTGGTGAACGCCGCAGCAGCGAAAATGCCCACATGGCCGAGCCATTGGCGGGCGAGGAGCGCCAATGGAATGTAGAAGACCAAGAGCCGCAGCAGCGACAGCAGGAGCGGCGGGAGAGGCTTGGACAGCGCGTTGAAGGCACCGTTGGCGGTGTTGAACATGCCGGCGAAGCCGATGGTGATCGGGATGATGTAGAGGTAGGCGGTCGCCGTGGCGACGACCTCCGCCTCGTCCCTGATCAAGGTGACGAAGAGTTCGCCGCCGGTCCACATGATTACGGCGGCGATGACGCCCCAGACGAGGCAGTAGCGGTAGCAAAGCCGCAGCGCTTCGTCGACGCGGTCGAAACGTCGGGCGCCCCAGTTCTGGCCGACGAGGGGGGCGGCGTTGGTGGCGATGCCGATCACCACCATGAACACAATCGACTCGATGCGCGAGCCGACGCCGAAGCCGGCGACGACGGCCGCGCCGAACGGCGCCAACAGCCGGGTGACCACCGCCGATGCGAAGGGCTCGATGATGTTGCTGGTCATGGCAGGCAGGCCGACATGGAGGATTTCCCGTGCCGATGAGCCAAACCGCGCCAGCGATCCGCGGATCATCCGTTCCCGGATGCAGAACCAGTACACGCCGATCAGGAACGACGCCGAACGGGCGATCACGAACGACCAGGCCGCCCCCTCCACCCCAAGGGCGGGCAGGCCCAGCCAGCCGAAGATCAGGAACGGCCCGATCAATACCTGAAGGACGGACCCCGCAGTGATCACGATTCCGGGATAGACCGGATCTCCGATGGCCCGCATCAGTCCTGTGCCGACCATGGACAACCCGAACAGCGGGTAGCCAATTGCCGAGATGCGGATGTAGGCGACGACGAGGTCGAGGACGGTTTCGCGGGCGCCCAGAAAGTGGAAAAGCGGTTGAGCGAATGCAATCAATAGCACCGAGCAGGCGATGTTGAAGGCCAGCACCAATAGCAGGCCGTGGGTGGTGAGGAACGCGGCACGTTCCCGGTCTCCGGCCCCGATGGCACGGGCAAGCACGGCGCCGATGCCGACGCCGATGCCCCGGGTCGCGGCGCCGATGATCATGAGAACGGGAAAGGCGAACGTCACGGCCGCGATGGCTTCAGTGCCGACCCGACCGAGGTAGAAGATCTCCACGAAACTCGCCAGCGTCATGGCGAGGAAGCCGAGGATCATGTACCCCGAAAGGCGCATGAGATGGCGGGAGAGGTCGCCTTCGGTGAAACTCGCGGTGTCTGCCTTGGATCCGGCTTCCATGCCGTTCATACAGCTTTCCCGGGGCTCAGTAGTTGGATGCCCAATAGACCAATCGGCCATCCCTGACTACAAGACGCCTGTCCAACAGAGCGTGGTCCTTGCAGGACGTGGGGGCGTCGGGGTCAAGCGACGTCCGTATGGCGAAGCTACGCTCGGTCTCGGCGGCACCCGGCTCTACCGCGAACTCCCGAACTTTCCGAGCGGTCTTGGCGAACCGGTCCAGTTCGAAGACCTCGACATACCATGCTTGGTCCTCCGTCCCTGCCTTGTCTTCCGAATGCCTTCGCACGAACAACCTCTCGCCAACGAACCGGCCCGAAAGCAACTCACCCGGTGGCCGCCTGGAATATCTCAGCATGGTTAACCGGATGTCTCTCCGCGGCGGATAGGAGAACACAGTCTGACCATCCGTCGTGTCCAAGACCTCGATCCCGGTTAACGGATCAGAGACTAGGAGCCAACCGCCGGAGGGCGACAGTTGCATCGATACCAAGGGGAAGAACTCAAGATTCCGCATCCAAACCTGGCGGCTACTACCCGCGCCAATCCCAAAATCCCGTTCGACCCTGACGACCACCCAAAGCCGATCGTCTTGTCTCCGAGTCTCACCGTCCACTTTGCGGGCGTGGTAGCTCAACTCGCTGGTCGCGAAGATGGACAGGACCTTGGGTCCACTGGCAAGGATTCCGCGGGAGGCAAATGTTCCCTGCGGTTTGTGTTCGACGAAGACTTCGCGTGGCGCCCCTCCGGCCGTCGGAAAGAACCGGCTCGTTCCGCCTCGGGAGGGTTGGACGATCACTTCGGCCCGATCCATCGAGTACGCCACTCCGAAATCCAGGCTGCGATTAGTGCGCGTGATGATCGTTCCGAGGTCGAAGTGATGCTCCTCGCGCAGCTCGAGGTTTTGGACCACGAGCCGCGACGCATCCCCCGCCAACGGCTCGACCACGAAGAACGATGACCCGTCGTGGGCAATGTCGAAGGCCCATACGTCATCGAATTCGTAGATCACGCTCCCGTCGTGGACGACCTGCACTTCGCCTTCCAAGCCGAACCCCGCAAGGATCGTTCCGTCGGGCCGCTTTCCGATCGCGGGCCGTTCCGGAATGAACGGCAACGTGCCATCGAACACCACGCCAAAGGTGTTCACCACGGCGAACCATGCACCGTCCCCCAGGGGAAGGTAGACGAGGGCCGTATCCGACGCCGTTCGCTGCCCGACCACCATCCGGCAGTGCGGGTCCGCGAGCACTGCCTCCGCGGTCGGTGCGCCCGCCGCCCGCATCTGTCCAGTCGACGGGACGTCGGGAGACGCGTCGTCCGCTAGGGTGTCGGTCATGGAGGTGCCACTCGCACCTCGGGTGTCCGTCGCCACCGTAGAAACCGGTTCATCGCCGACGAACCACCAAGTGGCCAGCAATCCCGTCACCCCCACGATGGCTATCGCCAGCCAGGCACTGCGCGCTACCCGCCGCAATCGAAACGTTCTCGCATCGCGTTCGTTGCGCATACACTAGTCCATTCCACCAGTTCGAGGATCAACGATGAGAAACCCCTTCGCCACCGTCGTGCTGTCAACCTGCCTTGTCGCGATTGCCGTATCCGCGTCGGAAGGCGAGGTGAACTACCGGCAACATACGATGAGCGCCATTGGCGGGCACATGCGGGCCATCGTCGACATCGTCCGCGGCGACGTGCCCCACATGGACCACCTAGCAACGCACGCCAGCGCCATGGCGGACCTCGCCGAGATCGCCCCAACCCTGTTCCCGGAAAGTTCGAAGGGCGGCGATGCCCTCGATGCGATCTGGGAAGACGCCGAGGACTTCGCGAGCAAGCTGAATGCGTTCACGGAGGCAACGGCTGCCTTCAAGACCGCTGCGGAGTCCGGAGACCCAGGCGAGATCATGGGCGCTTTCCGGGGTGTCGGCCAGGCCTGCAAAGGCTGCCACGACGACTACCGCGCGGAATAGCGCCGGCGGCAAGTCAGAACAGACGTTCGGTGTAGGTCACTGCCAGCGCCACGCCCGCGGCAAGCAGCGAGGTCACGCCTGCCCGCACCCAGAAGTGCGGGGTCGCCGGCAGTTCCAGGCGTTTCCGCCCCGTGAACATCGCAAGCGGTGTCGGATCGCGTAGTAGGGCGTACACCGCATGCGCCGAAAGGTGAACGACGCCTGCGCCGAGCACCAGCCAGTGCACGCGGTGGTGAACCCACGTTGCGGTTCGTGCAAGCTCGTCGGACACGTACCGGTGTAGCGGTCCCTCGGTGAAGATATCGTCCGTGGCGACGAGCCCGGTGCCGACTTGCACCGCTGTCGCCGCGAAAAGGACGAGCGCGAGCGCCACGCCCGGCGACGTATGGGCGCCGGGTCGACCACGCCGTCGGAAGTGGTCGATGAACGCCGACGGCGTCGTCCAGTAGTGGCGGAACCGCGCGTACCGACCGCCCCACAAACCCCAGCCCAGGCGGAAAACCAGCAGTCCCAGCAGGACGAGCCCGGAACGCTGGTGCCACTCGAGCAGGCCGATGTCGCCGGAGAGGCCGGAGTAGAGGGAAAACGCGATGAATCCCGCGAACGCCCAGTGCCAGAGGCGCAGCGGCCAATCCCAGATCGTGGGATCCGGCTTCATGCGTAGGGCGTGCCATCCTTGCGGGCGAACGTGCCGCCGGTGCCCCGGCCTCTGATCTGCATGTCGATGTCGGGGTAGTCGACGTTGTCGTCTTCCCGGCGCGTACCTACCTCGAGGTAGGTCACCGGGTCGTCGGTATCGTTGACCAGGTGATGGCCGATGGCTTCACCCGCCGGGAACCCGGCACACATTCCGGGCGCAAGCGTCGTCCGGCCGGCGTCAGTCACGAGCACAGGGCGACCCACGAGGATGTAGACGAACTCGTCCTCCGCGGAGTGCCAATGCCGCTGCGACGACCACGTGCCGGGCGGCAGGGTGACGAGGTTGACGCCGTACTGACTGAGCGCGAATGCATCGCCGAGGGCGTGCTTCACCCGTCCAACACAGGGCACGGAGAACGGATGCGGATAGCCGCTGCCACGGCGCGGGGGAACGGAGGTGGCGACGATGGCAGGGGAATTGGTATTGGTCATGGCTGCTCCAGTTCGTGACGGCCATTGTTCCCGTCGTCGGGACCGCGAGCAAGAGACCCCAGCCCGTCGCCTCGGCTCGGTATACTCGCCCGTCGCCATTCTATCGAGGGAGGCCCCGTGGCCCTGCTTGGAACCGTCCACTACGAAGTACGCGACCGCGTCGCGTTGCTAACCGTCGACAACCCGCCGGTGAATCCATTGAGCTCCGGCGTGCGCTTCTACATGTCGCAGCACTTGGAGACGGCGCTCGGCGACGACAACGTCGATGCCGTCGTGATCACCGGCAAGGGCCGGGCCTTCATCGCCGGCGCCGACATCCGGGACTTCGGCAAGCCGCGCAATCCCGACGAGCAACCGAAGCGACCCGCCGGCGCGATGATCGAGGAGAGCGCCAAGCCCATCGTCGCGGCCATCAACGGCACGGCGTTCGGCGGCGGACTGGAACACGCGTTGACCTGCCACTACCGGGTTGCCGCACCCGGAGCACCGGTCGGCCTGCCGGAGATCAAGATCGGTCTCTTGCCCGGTGGCGGGGGAACCCAGCGGCTGCCCCGGCTGATCGGTGCCGAGCGAGCCATGGACGCGATCCTATCCGGCGATCCCTTCGAGACCGAGGAGGCTCACGAACTCGGCATCATCGACGAGATCATGGAAGGCGACCTGGTGGCCGGCGCCATCGAGTTCGCAAAGGCCAAGGCAGTCGGGGGCGGGCCGCATCCGCTGGTTCGACACCGCCGCGACAAGGTCGAGGCGGATCGGGCGAACCCCGACGTGTTCAAGGCGGGCGAGGCGTACCTGGCCCGGCGCATGCGCGGCCAGATCAACGGCCGGATGGCATTCAACTCGGTCAAGGCCGCCGTCGAGATCGACGACTTCGACGAGGGGATTCGGGCAGAACACGCCAACTTCCAGGTCTGCCACGACCACGAGCAGCGCGCGGCCATGATCCACGTCTTCTTCTCCGAGCGCCAGGCCGCGCGGATTCCCGACGTGCCGAGGGATGCGCCCAAGAAAGACATCGCGACCGCGGCAACCATCGGCGGCGGGCTGATGGGCGGCGGTATCGCCATGAGCTTCGCCGACGCCGGCATTCCGGTGAAGGTGCTGGAGGTCAGCCAGGAAGCCCTCGACAAGGGCCTATCGGTCATCGAGTACAACTACAGCCGCATGGTCCGGAGCGGGCGGATCACACAAGCGGAACGGGACGCGCGCCTAGGGCTCATCGAAGGCGTGCTGGACTACGACGCCGTGGCGGGTGCCGATGTCGTCGTCGAGGCGGTGTACGAGAACCTCGACCTCAAGAAGGAGATCTTCGCCAAGCTCGATGCCACGATGAAAGACGGCGCCGTGTTGGCCAGCAACACCTCCGGGCTCGACCTCGACCAGATGGCCGCCATGACGAAGCGTCCCGGCGATGTCGTGGGAACGCACTTCTTCAGCCCCGCCAACATCATGCAATTGCTCGAGGTGGTGCGGGGCGTCGAGACGAACGCCGAGAGCCTGGCCACGGCGATGGCGCTCGGCAAGACCATCGGCAAGATTCCGGTCATGTCGCTGAATGCCCCGGGCTTCATCGGCAACCGGATGCTTGGCGGCTACACGAGCCAGGCCGGCGAGATCATCCTCCGCGGGGCGTTCCCCGAGCAGGTCGACAAGGTGATCGTCGACTTCGGCTTCAACATGGGGCCCTTCGCGATGAACGACCTGGTCGGCCTCGACCTCGGCTGGCGGGCGCGCAAGATGGCAGGCATTACCGACAAGCCGTTGACGACCATCGTGCCCGACAAGCTCTGCGACCTCGGTCGTCTTGGCCAAAAGACCAACGCCGGCTTCTACACGTATCCCGAAGGCAGCCGCCAAGGCCAACCCGACCCCGTTGTCGCCAAGCTCATCGAAGAGACGTCCGCGGAACTCGGGTTTTCGCGACGGGAGATCAACGAGGACGAGATACTCAAGCGTTGCTTGTATCCGCTCATCAATATCGGCGCCCAGTTGCTCGACGACGGCATCGCACTCCGGGCGAGCGACATCGACGTGGTGTACATCTACGGCTACGGCTTCCCCAAGTACCGGGGCGGGCCGATGTACTACGCGGACCAGATCGGCCTCGACAACGTCTACCGGGACATCCTCGCGTTCCACCAGGAGTACGGGGAGGCTTGGCGACCCGCGGCGCTGTTGAAGCGGCTGGCGGAGGAGGGCAGTTCGTTCGCCGCTTGGGATGCGGCGAAGACCTGACGTGCAGTTCACGACCCGCAACAGCGACGAGATACGGTCAGGCAAGGTCACGGTCTCGTTCCGCAACTGGAGACGGGCGCACGCCAAGGTCGGCGGCGTCTACTTGGAAGTTGGCTACCGACTGACCGAGTTGGGGGCGCGCGTGGTGGAAGGAGCACGGCCTACTGCTTGGTGACCACGTAGATCGAAGCCCAGGTGCCTTGGACCAGGACGCGGGTCGTCTTCCATCTTGCGCGGAATCTCCGCAGCGTCGGCTCCAGCAAGTCGCGCCGAGACGTGAGGAGAACGACCACCCCGTCGTCGCTGACGCAGTCGAGCAGTTTGGAGACGCCTGTCGTGTAGACCGGTCCCCGGATCGGCGTCTGGTCGCCCCACGGCAGATTCGTCACGACCCGGTCGAATGTTCCGGGTGCATCGTCGAGGTCTTCGAGCTTGCATCGCCGAATCGTTGCCCGTCCGCCGAGTCTGCCCTTGGCCGTCGCGACCGCCTCGGTGGATTGATCGGAGCCGAAAAGACTTGCCCCGGGAAACCGCCGGCTGCACTCGAGGAGCAGCGTTCCCGTCCCGCACATCGGATCCAGAACCGCGTGACCGTCCCGCACGTCCGCCAGTTCGACCATCGCGGCGGCGATCGTCGGTCGCAGTGCCCCCGGCCGTTCCGGTGGGCGACCGCCCCGGTATTTCAACGTCTTGTCGCTGAGTCGAAGCGCCAGCACGGCGGTATCCGCCCACAATACCCAGAACTCCAGATCAGCCGGATCATCGAGGCGCCAACGCGGGAACAAGCGGGCAATCGACGAGACGACGTCCTGGGACACGCGTTTTCGATGCACCCGGTGATCCCTGTTCTGGCGGACGAAGCAGCAGTAGGTCGGCCGTCCACGCCGATTGCGCTTCCCGTCGGTGAAGAGGTCGTTCTTAAACGCCACCGATTCGAGCAAGGCGGCCCGCTCAAGCCTTCGCGACAGCTTGGCGACATCGGACGCCTTCGCGATCCTGGGCGTTCGCGAAACTTCCAGGAACACATCCTCGAGCAAGTGCACGGATCGAACGGACCGGATCTTCGCGCGTTCGAGCCGGAAGGACACGTAGTCGAAATTGCGGACCCTGAAACTTGAAACGATCTCAGCGCCCTGACGTCCGAGTACCGTTTGAACCAACGGCCCGAGACCGGCAAAACACGTTGCGCCGAGGGTTGCTGTCATGACGGCGCGGGCCGAGCCCGCAACTCAGCGCACCGCGTAGGGCATCTGACGCAGCGGAATCGTGTACAGATCGAGTGCTCGTTTCTGCTTCGCGACACTTTGCCGGAGTGCCCGCCACCGCTCGGGACATTCCGCCTTGAGATACCTGAAGACCGCCGCGTACTTGGCAAGCCGGAAGCCGCTGCCGAACACCACCGGGTTCGCCGCCAGCGTCGCGGCCCGGTCGTCGAACCGCCCCGTGACTCGACCGGGCCCCCGCCCTTCGCTGTCCACCGAAATCCAGTAGGGGTCGCCGTCGACCACCAGCTCGCCGCTTTCCGGGCGGAACACGAAGTCCACGTCGAGGTCCGTGAACATCAGGTGGTTTCGCCGCATCCAGCGTTTGAGTCGGCGCGTGGCCTCCTTGTCGACACGGTCTGTTTCCGCGCCCACCGTGTACCCCGGCACGGGCGTGCTGACCACCCGATGCGCCTGCTCCGGGCCGCGTACCGAGCGAAACGTGTCTAGCAGGAATAGGTTGAAGCCGGCCAGGTTGCCCGCGAACGACTTGTGGTATTCGCCGTGGACGCCCATGTAGGTGAACAGGGCGTCCGAGCCGCTCCGCACAAATCCGACAAGGGGCTCGAGTTCCCAGTCGTAGAGGGTGCCGGCCACACGCTCACCCGCGAAATTCGCACTCAGGCGCCTGCCGCTTTGCTCGTCTGGGTCGATGGAAAGGTCGGGACACGCGAATTCCGGCTGCGCCGGTCTCGCGCGTTCGACGAAGATAATGCCTCCGACGACGGTGATGGTCTCCACCGCCATCAGGTCCGGGGTTCCCGATACGTCGCGCCGGGCCGTGTGATCGAAGGTCAGGTTGCGCGTTCTGCCGCGGGCGGGTCTGATGCCGAGTTTCTCAAGACCTCGCTCCTCGAAAACGATCTGTGTCTCGCCCGCCGCGGCAAACTCGATCGGCACCATGCCGAGAAGGACAACGACGGCCAACAGCCGAAGAGACATCGCGAAGGGTTCCTGCGGCGGCGACGGGAGTCAGTCTCCGCCGCCGCCGACACGGGGTCAAGCGTTCGCCTACTCGCGGCCGGGTGCGAGTTGGGCCGTCAAGAACGCCAGGGTTTCGTTTGTTGCGCGATCGCGGTTTGCGCCCCGGAAACCGTGCCCGGCACCCGCGAGGACAACCACCTTGTTGACGACGCCAACCGCGTCGAGGGCCTCGCCCATGCGTTCGCTGTTGCTCAAGGGCACCAAGCGATCCTCGTCGCCGTGGATCATCAACACCGGCGGGTCGTCATCGCTCACGAAGTTGATCGGGGACACGTCCGGTGCCAACGCTGGATCGAAGTCGAGCGCCGGGAACCGCTCGTTCGGGCCGGCGCTCTTGCTGATGTCCACCGGCGGGAAGTACGCCACCACCGCCTGCACGCGATTCGAGACGCGCAGTACGGGATCTTGGGCGCTGGTATCGCCCGCATCGCTGGCAAGACCCAGCATCAGCGCCAAGTGACCGCCGGCACTGCCGCCCATGACGCCTAGCCGGTCCGGATCGATGCCGAACCGCTCCGCGTTCATCCGAACGTGCCGGACGGCACGTCGAACGTCGGCGACGGCATCCGGCACCTTGAACCGGGGCGCGCTGCCGTGTTGGACGGCGAATACCGTGAAGCCTGCGTCGAAGAGATAGCCGAACTGCCGCTGGCGACGCTCGGGCGGTGCCCAACCGGAGAACCATCCGCCGCTGACCATGTAGAGGACGCTCGCGCCATTGGCTTCGGCGGGCTGGAAGACGTCGTAGACGAGTGCCATCCCATCCTTGTGGCCGTAAACGACGTTAGGCGTGATCGCCACGTCCGCCGTGGCAGGCACCGCGAAAAACAAGACTCCGAGGCAAATCGAGATTGAACGGATGCGTTTCATTGGACTTCCCAAAGGCACGGTACTCGCGATGTTAGCGCGAAGACCCTAAGGGCCGTCACCAAACACCCCTCGGTTGTTGGTGAATCAACCGGCATCCCGTATCGCTGGCCGGTGCGGCAGGAGCAGCCAAACCGGGTCCGCCAAGGAGAAACCTTCGGGCAGGCTTTGTCGTTCGGTGGCCGGCGAGTACGTCGACAGCAGAACCGACATGGCGAGCGCGACGATGAACGACTGTCGAGACACCAAGAAGAGCTCACGGCGCAGGCGACAGTCAGTCTCCGCCGACACTCGTACCGGGTCAACCGCATGTGCCACACTGTTCATCCGACTCCGTTGCCGTTGAGGATCCATGGCCCGCACGACGCTCGTTCTCCACACCCGGTTTCCCATCGGCGAAGTCAGCCCCCTGATCTTCGGCGGATTCCTGGAGCACCTTGGTCGTTCGATCTACACCGGCGTCTACGATCCGGAGTCGGCCCATGCGGATGCCGATGGCATGCGCCAGGACGTGATCGAGGCTTTACGCGATCTCGAGATGACCATCGTCCGGTACCCGGGCGGCAACTTCGTCTCCGGCTATCACTGGCGCGACGGCGTGGGTCCGAAGGAATCGAGGCCGACGGTCCGCGAGCTGGCTTGGCAGTCGATCGAGCCCAACACCTTCGGCACGGACGAATTCGTGACGCTGTGCCGCAAGGTCGGCTGGCAACCGATGCTCGCCGTCAATCTCGGCACCGGCTCCCCGGAAGAGGCGCGGGATTGGGTCGAATACTGCAACGCGCCGATGGGCACCCGATACGCGGACGAACGCGCGGCCAACGGCAGCGCCGATCCCTTCGACGTGCCGATCTGGTGCCTCGGCAACGAGATGGACGGCCCGTGGCAACTCGGGCACGTGCCCGCCGACCAGTACGCGATCCGCGCCCAGCAAGCGGCGAAGATGATGAAGAACTGCGACGGGTCCATCGCCACCGTCGCCTGCGGCTCCTCCGGGAGCCAGATGCCGACGTTCCTCACGTGGGATCGTCGGGTGCTCGAACACCTCGGCGATCTCGCCGACTACGTGAGCCTGCACCGCTACGTCGGCAACCGGGACGGGAACAGCGCCGACTATCTCGCGATCTCGAACAGCATCGACAAGCAGATCGAAGCCGTCGATGCCTGCACGCGCCTGGTCGCCGAGCAGCGGCGCTCTTCGAGCCGCGCCTGGCTCTGCTTCGACGAGTGGAACGTCTGGTACCGCGCCCGGGGCCAAGGCGGCGGACGCGGAACCTTCGCGCCTTCACTCCTGGAGGAACGCTACAACCTGGAGGACGCCCTGGTCGTCGCCATGTTCCTGATGAGCTTCATCCGCCACGCGGAC
>JAPOYW010000099.1 GCA_026706425.1 Gammaproteobacteria bacterium | reverse complement strand
TCCTCAACGTTGGCCAAACATCGCGCATAGCGGCCGCCGAGGTTTAAGTGGTTGAACACCACGAACCACCGCGTCATGTATTCCCTGTCGAAGTCCGGCTTGGTCGCCAAGATGGACTCGACATCCGCCGCGTCCTGCGATCTGTCGGCAATCAGCTTCATGATAACGACATCCTCGACGGCCAACGTCTTGAAGCTCAGCCGCTCGTCATGATTGATTCGATCTGCCCTGGCGATGGCGCCGGTTTCGTAGTCGGTGCCAGACACCATCACGTCGAGCCGTCCCGCTTCGGGGTGCCCTAGGCGAAGCAGGAAGTCCTCGGCCACCGCGAGTGTGGTCCAACCCCGCTGATGCAGCGCGTCCTGCACGACGGACAACCCCTTGCCCGCAAGGGCAACCATCACATCGAGGTCGTTAGTCGTGCGAATCGCCTCCCGATGGACGTTGGCAGCCACCGCACCCGCGACCGCCCAGTCGATACCCTCGTGGTCGAGTGCGTCGGCCAGGCTGCCCAGAGCAACGATGTGGGGGTCACACCCGCCAGCCACGAGCCCGATTCCATGCGACCGCCCGCTCGCGGTTGTGCAGGTAGGCCAGGTGTCCGTCCCAATCGCCGCCCAGAGGGTCTTCCGTGCCCCAGCCGCATCGCCGGTCGATGGCGCACATCCGCCCTATCATTTCACCGAACGATTTGGGTCTTGGTTCGATGATCCGGGTCTCGACCATGGCTCTGCCCAAGCGCTCGAAATGAGCGTTGGCCACACGCTGCTGTTCGGTCAAGGTTCCTCCATGGTCGCAGTGCACCCACCGGCCTGTCGCACTCATTGCGCAAGGTACGACGCAACACGCCGGCTGGCAACAACCGCCCTCGATCGAATCTCTCTAGAGTGTGCCGCGAAAAAAAGGTTGAGTCTTGGATGCAGCCAAGTCCGCCTGGGTGATCGGAACCGGCGAAACCACCACCCCGGCCCAAGCCCAGGAAATGCACGTCGTCATCCGCGAATACCTGGCGTGCCGGAGTTCAGCGCTTGCTGAAGGAACGCGCGTTGTCTACGGCGGTAGCGTCGGTGCGGCGAACGCAGACGATCTCTTCGCGCAGCCGGACATCGACGGCGGCCTGGTCGGCGGCGCATCGCTCGACGCTTTGGGGTTCTCCAGGACTTGCTGCGTTGCCGAGCATTCGTAGGGGCGACGCTTGTCGTCGCCCGCACCGGATTCGTCCCACGGTGACGGGACGGGACAAGCCCGTCCCCTACTGAAGCCTCCCTAGAACGTCCAATGCACCTGGACGCCGTCCACTGAAAATTGCGGCATGTTCTTGGCGCCGAACGTGGGCCAAAGCGGTTCGATGTTTCTGCTGTTCCACTTCGCGTAGGCTGCCTTGATCGTTTTCACTATATCGCCACGCTCTTTGGCGAGGTTGTTGGTTTCACCAATGTCCTTGGACAGGTCGTAGAGCCAGTATCGGTCCGCGGCGTAGATCAGTTTCCAATCCCCGGCTCTAGCCGCCCAGATGGGACCGGCCCGCCAGAAAAGCCTGCCGTGGGGTTTCTCGCTGTTCGAACCATCGAGATACGGGATCAGGTCGACGCCGTCGATTTCTCGATTCGTCGGCAATTCTCCGCCGCCGGCAGCGACGGCTGTCGGGAAGATGTCCAGCGCGCTGACGGGGTGCTCGTAGGTAGTGCCTTGGGAAATCCGCGCTGGCCACTTCATGGTGAAAGGTACACGGATTCCCCCTTCGAACATCGTCTGCTTGCCCAGCCGAAGCGGTTCGTTGCTGCAGTACTCGGACACGCCGGCCCCGTTGTCGCTTAGAAAGACCACCAGCGTGTTTTGTTCGAGGCCGTCCTCCTCCAGCGCATCCAAGACAGCCCCGACGCCGTCGTCGAGAGCTGATGTCATTGCCGCATAGATGCGACTGCCTTCGTCTTCGATGTGCGGGAAACGGTCGTAGTATTTCTGAGTAACCTGAAGGGGGCCGTGAACGGCGGTATACGGCAGATAGAGAAAAAACGGCCGTTCCTTGTGTTTGCTAATAAATGCCACGGCTTCTCGGGTGAACGCGTCGGTTAGGT
>JAPOYW010000100.1 GCA_026706425.1 Gammaproteobacteria bacterium | reverse complement strand
CCGACGAAGCGTTCGATGCGCCATTGGCCGACCTCGCCCTGGGAGACACGCGCGTGTTTCTCGGCATGATTCACTCGATGGAAAGTTTCGAGGCGCGCTACCGCGTCGCCCGCAAATTCGTTTCCGATTTCGGCCTGGGTGCGTACTGCGGTCTCGGGCGCCTGGAGGCGGGCCAGGTGGAAGGGGTCTTTTCAGACCACCTGCGCGCCGTTGAAATTGCCGGGGAAGTACATGCCGGGTCGATCTCGAGCTGATGGCTCTCGGGCCTTGACTGCCAGACAGGTGAGAAATGCAGCTACTGATCGACCGAATCGTTGAACGTGTTGGCCACGACCGTGTGCTAACGGGCGATGCGGTACGGGAAAGGGCGACGAGCCTCTGGAACAGCGCGCCGAACCCGGCGGCGGCGATCCTGTTGCCCCGGTCTACCGCGGAGGTTTCCGAGATGTTGCGGCTCTGTCACGAGGCGCGTCAGACGGTGATCACGCAGGGCGGGCTCACCGGGGTAGTGGCGGGCGCGGATCCACTGGGCACGGACGTGGCACTGTCCATGGAAAAGATGAACCGCATCGTCGAAGTCGACCCCGTGGATGCAGTTGCCGTGGTGGAAGCCGGGGCGGTGCTGCAGACGGTGCAGGAGACGGTCGAGGACCGGGGCCTGTACTTTCCGCTCGACCTGGGCGCCCGGGGAAGCTGCACGATCGGGGGCAACGTCGCGACCAACGCCGGCGGTGTGAACGTGTTCCGCTACGGGATGATGCGAAACCTTGTGCTCGGGCTCGAGGCCGTATTGGCAGACGGTACGGTGATCTCGTCGATGAACCGGATGCTGAAGAACAATGCCGGCTACGATTTGAAGCAGCTCTTCATCGGAACGGAGGGAACTCTCGGGGTAGTTACCCGCGTTGTAGTACGGCTGTTCCGCAAGTCGTCAAGCCGCCAGGATGCACTGGTCGCAATGGACAGTTTCGATGCGGTCGTCGATTTTCTCGCGTTGCTGCAGACGGGCCTCGGCGGCAACCTGAGTGCTTTTGAGATCATGTGGGGGGACTACTACCGGGCAGTGACCGGAGATGACGGCCACCGATCCCCGCTGGCCCGGGACTATCCGTATTACGTCGTGGTCGAAGCGGAAGGGGGCGAATCGGCCACGGACGATGAACGATTCGAGGCGGTGCTGGGCGACGCTCTCCAAAAAGAACTGATCGTCGATGCCATCATCGCCCAATCCGCCCGGGAAGCCGGCGACATCTGGAAGGTCCGAGAAGACTTCGAGGCAGTGCTGGAGCCGTCGCCGTGCTACCTGTATGACGTGAGCCTGCCGATCCGGCATATGGAAGAATACGTCGACGACGTCAGGCACCGGATGCTCGGTTTGTGGCCGGATGCTGCACTGTATACGTTGGGGCATGTGGCGGATGGCAACCTGCACTTCTTTCTGCGCCCGAACCTGTCGGGCGACCTGCACGGACCGGCCGATCGGTGCGTCTACGAGCCGCTTGCCCGCTACCAGGGCTCTGTGTCTGCCGAACACGGCATCGGCCTGGAGAAACGCAACTGGTTGTCGCAGTGCCGGTCCGATGCTGAGATCGAACTGATGAAGCGCATGAAAGCGAGCCTCGATCCGCAAAACCTGCTGAATCCGGGGAGAGTGGTGGCTTGAACCGCCACCCGGCCGTGCTGACAGCTCGAACGACGTCCTGATCTCGGTGTATCGAGAGGCCCCCGCGAGCTTGACGCCATTGATGCACAAAAATACTGTGTTTTCTTAGGAGATATTTGACATCGGAACCAATTGTGCGACAGATCGACTGCATTCATGCGCTGCACAACCACACCTCGGATGCGCCGCCCGTTCTTACCAAGGCCGACCTCGCCCACCTGCTGCCGCACACCAACCAGCACACGTTCGACGCCACCCTGCGCCGGCTGGTGGCGAGCGTCATGCACGAACTGCTTGGCCAAGCGAAGGCGATTGCTTTCGACCGCCAGTCCAGATTTGTCATCAATTTTCGTCGCGAGGGCCTCGAGTCGCCACATAAGCGTGGCCGCGCGGACCGGCAACCGGTGCAGGCATACTCGA
>JAPOYW010000433.1 GCA_026706425.1 Gammaproteobacteria bacterium | reverse complement strand
GCCGGCCGAGCGGATCCTCCGCTACGAGGAACTCGTCGCGAGCGGCGGCAAGGCGTTGTTCCAGATGCTCGGGTACCCGCAAGCCAAGTGCGTGCCCTTGACGAACCGCAACGACCATGCGCTCTACCGGGACGCGGACGTCGACCGCCTTCTCGCGGCGCTCTTGGACAGCCGGGGCGCATGGAGGCGTTTCTACAGTCGCGCCGACTGTGAAGCGGTGGCCGAACGCTTGGCACCGGAATGACTTCGCCGACCCGGACCGTTTGGTTCCACCGCGAATATGTTCGATTGACCGGAGGCCAGGTCAAGCACGCCCACTACTACGAGCACGTGTCGAAGCTGTCGGGCCATGCGCGTCGTATCGCCTTCAGCGGAGCGCCCGGTCGTGCCCGGCTCTCCAAGGAGCAAGCCGAGTTGTGGCCAACGACGCGGTGTGAACGCGCCGAGGCATGGCGGCCCGAGCCTGGCGACATTCTCTTTCTGGCCGGTACCGATTGGCGGTACTACGACCAGGCGGGACTCGCCGACAGGGACATCCCGCGGATCAACCTGATCCAGGGAGTGCGGCACGGCCATGTCGGCAGCGAACGGTACGGCTATCTCGACCGGCGTGCGGTGCGCATCTGCGTCAGCGACGAGGTGGCGCAAGCCATCGGTGCCACCGGTCGGGTCAATGGCCCCGTGTTCACAATCCACAACGGCACGGAGTGCAGACCTCCGGACATCGACGTCGGCGGTACCGTCGGCTTCGACGAGCGGCCCGAGGAGGTCACCGTCGTGGGCTACAAGCGGCCGGAGCTGACGGCCGCGCTGTCGCATTGCCTGGACGAGCGGCGGACTCCACACCTGACCCTGGATCGCTTCATCGACCGGGATGCGTTCCTCGCTTTGCTGGGACGGACCCGGGTTGCGGTGTGCGTGCCCGGTCCGGAGGAAGGCTTCTACCTACCCGCACTCGAAGCCATGGCGGCGGGATGCACGGTGGTGACCCTCGACGGCATTGGGAACCGGGGCTACTGCCAGCATGGGCACAACTGCTTCCTGGCCCAGGCTGATCCGGCGTCGGTGGCCGCGGCCGTGACAAAGGCGATGCGGCTCCCGGTGTCGGATCGTCAGCGCATCCACGCCAACGCCGCGGAAACGGTACGCATCCATTCTCTCGAACGGGAACGTAGGCAGTTCCACAACCTGCTTCTCGACATCGGCCGGATCTGGAAGGATGCATCGGCCTCGGCATCTTCGGCCCCGCCCGAGCGCGAACAAGCCGGTGCCCGCCTTGTCGACTTCGTAATCGCCGGAGCGCAGAAGGGTGGCACATCGGCACTCGCCCACTTTCTCTCCGGGCATCCCGCCGTCGCCATGCCGTCCAGGGAAGGTCATGTCTTCGACTCCCCGGACTACTCGCCCGACTGGACGCCCGAGGAAATCGACACCCGCTACGCCCGCCGCCTAGAGCCTCGGCGGACGACGGCGGTGTGCGGCGAATCGACCCCGATCTACCTGTTTCTGCCGGACGTGGCCGCGCAACTGCGGCGCTACAACCCGGCTCTCAAGGTCGTCGTCATTCTGCGCGACCCCGTCGAGCGCGCCCTGTCGCACTACGCCATGGAACGCGGCAGGGGCAACGAGCACCGACCGCTCTGGTTCGCCTTGTTGGCGGAGCGCTGGCGACTGCGGCGGTGCCCCGATCGGAAGGGTCCGGAGTCGGCGGCGCGGCGGCACTCCTACCGCTCCCGGGGCTTGTACTCGGGGCAGCTTCGCAACCTGTTCGCGGCTTTCCCGCCGAACCAGGTCCTGGTGTTGAGGAGCGAAGATCTCCGGCGGCGCCACGACGAGACCCTCGAAAACGTCTTTGCGTTTCTGGGCGTATCGGTTAGCGTGCGCATTCCGCCCGAGGCGGTGTTCAAGGGCCCGGAAGTCGGCGGCAAGCACGCCGTCGTGCGTTGGCTGTTGCGCCTTTCCTATGCGGCGGAGTCCCGGCGGCTGCGCGCGATCATGGCGGCGCGCAGCGATTGCGCGCCCTAGTGGGCGCGTTGGGGAAAGGGAAGTGCGCGCTTTGACGGCCGCACTGGAAACCCCGCCTGAC
>JAPOYW010000147.1 GCA_026706425.1 Gammaproteobacteria bacterium | reverse complement strand
GGACTCGCGTCAAGCTGGAAGGCCGGCAGATACGTCGCAAAGGGCGTCTGGTGGCCTTGGAGGGACGTGTGCTCCGCGCGGACAACGACGAGGTGGTCGCCGAGGCGACGGGGAGCTTCATGGTGGAGGCGGGTACGCACGGACGCTGACTCAGACTCGCGATCACGCGCACTACCTCACCCGGCGTGCCCCTTGCTTCAGGACATCGCTGGCTATGTTAGCCCCAACCCTATTGGGGCTGGCAAAGATAAGGTAATAATTAAGAGGTCTGCCCGTTGTGCTCTGGAATTTCTCGGGCTTGGGTAACGTAACCAAATGCCTCCTTGAGTCGCTTTGCGATACCACCTGAGTGGGATGGAACTACCCTCCGCGCGAGGGCAGTGGGATTAGGACAATCCCACTGCCCCCGGTTCATCCGGCAGCCCCCACAGACGAGGCGTCGCTGGCTGGCAACCGCCGTTTGTCCAGCGCGAGGTGTTGTGTGTGCGTCCAGTTGCTTCCCAACGCCTCAGAGCCGGCGTAGAAGCATCCTAGTGTGCCGTCTCGGATTTGGCGTGACATATGGTCACAATGCACCGCCTACGCGAAAACAGCCTAAGTGCTTGTTTATAGGACGGCACATCCTCCATTTGCCGGCCGTCGTCCAAGCGTCAACGCCGTTCGATTCGTCACCCTAATTCGGAGACCGCACACTAGCAGGGACATGGTGTGCCCGGTGGAAGCATCTCTTGTTCAGTAGAATAGTCGACGAAAAGGACCAGGCATTGACCTAGCATGGATATGTAGTACTCAATGCGATACACCTTCAGCACCAGCCTGCCTACGACCACTGTGCCATACTCCGGATCCTCTACCACTACATCATGACAAGCGCAGCTGATCAGTTCTGTCTCGCGGTCTGGGCAGCCCGTGGGACGCTCATCGGGGATGTATTTGATTAGAGCGTTTCCCCTCTCTCCATTTGTTGGCCTAAGCGTCTGCTTTGCTCCTTGTGAAGGCGTTGTCGCCCAAGGGCGCGCTTCCGGGCGGAGGGCGTGTACTCCAATCAGATCGAATTTGAGATGACCGTTTGCTGTTGTCCGATAGGAAGCCACAACAACTCTTGGGTCAGTCATTTGGCTCGCCGCCAATGCGTCTTCCGGGGTGCGACTCCGGCGACCTGACCCAAGCACGATCACCCCCGATTCCGGGAAAGAATCCGCGAACCAGTCGTCGAGGATCGGATAGTAGCCGGAATCCTTCACTACGTCGAAGTGCGGCAAGGTCCTCCAGTCGCGCCGCATTGGTGGTTCCAATAGCGCTTCAAGCGTTGCATTGCCTTCCACGTCGCGGGCGACCAAAACCATTTTGTCGCCGAGTATCGCTGTCTCGGCGCAATCCGCGTGGCATTCCCCCATCGACGGCAGCCACCCGATCGCGGGCTCTTGATTGACTTCCAAGGCCCGAACCGCGTCTGCCGGGTACTGACCCATCATCGCCTGCGGTACTTTGAACGGCGACGGCGGGGGTTGCGCATGGGAAGCCCACGCGATCACTGCCGCAACAACAGGAACAAACGGTTTCCAACTCATCGTTGGCATAACATTTCTCCTTTGGAGCCGGGTCGTTCCTACCCTTTTGGGGACTGCTCAAGAACCCAGAAAACCACGCCGCCCCGCTCTTGTCAATTCCATGTACCGGCTCACCAGGGCGATTCCGTAGTCACCGTTAACTGATTGATAGGCTTGGATGAACCGGCGGCGCTGGACATTGGCGCCGGGCGGTGTCAGGATATCGGCGACGCGTTGGGCGGAGTAGCCATGGGCAAGCCGGCACCGGCGGCCAAGGTGGCGCTGTCGGAGGTGTCGGTCCGGCCGGTGCGCGACGCGGCGGAACGGGCCGAGTGGGACCGGCTGATGGACGCGCACCACTACCTGGGGTTCCGGTGCCTGTTCGGCGGCGGACTGCGGCATGTCGCGGAGACGGCGGACGGTCGCTGGGTGGCGCTGCTGGGCTGGTCGCCGGGGGCGTTCAAGGTGGGCGCGCGGGACGCCTGGATCGGCTGGGCGCCGGAGCAGCAGTTCCGGCGGCTGCACCTGGTGGCGAAC
>JAPOYW010000196.1 GCA_026706425.1 Gammaproteobacteria bacterium | reverse complement strand
GCCGTGTCCCGGGGCGCCATGGACGGCCTGCGGCTGGTGGCGAATGTCGCTTCGATGGTGATCGTCCTGGTATCGCTGGTGGCGTTGGTCAACCTGATGCTTGGCGTGATCGACATCGCGGGCGAACCGGTGAGGCTCGAACGCATGCTCGGCTGGGTGTTCGCCCCCATCGCCTGGCTTATGGGTGTGCCCTGGGCCGAGGCGACCGGCGCAGGGACGTTGCTCGGCACCAAGGTGGTCCTCAACGAGTTGATCGCCTACCTGCAGTTCGCCGAATCGGGGGAGGAGTTCTCGGCCGGGACCCGGATAATCCTGACCTACGCGCTGTGCGGGTTCGCGAACTTCGGGAGCCTGGGAATCCTCATCGGCGGCATCAGCGTTCTCGTTCCCGACCGGCGCGCTGAACTCCTGCGGCTCGGGCCCCGGGCGATCCTCTCCGGGACGTTGGTCGCTTGCCTGACCGGCACCATCGCCGGACTGGTCACGGGTTGGTAGCGCAATACCGCCGGCCGTCGCCCGTCCCCCATGCTCCGCCGAACGGCCGGGTCCGTCAGCGCAAAGCCCCCGCCACCTCGACGACATGACGGATATCGGCGTCGTCGATATCCATGTGCACGACCCAGCGACTTCCGGAGACCCGCACACCTCCCTCTGCCATGTGCGCCACCATGGATGCTGCGTCGAGATCATGAACAAATACCATGTTGGTGTGTTGTTCGACCGACAACTCCCTATTTCGCAATCCCTCGGCGAGGATTTGGCTCGCCGATGGTCGTCGGCGAGTCGCTCGACGTGGTGCGTCAGGGCATGGAGACCCGCTGCCGCCAGCACGCCCGCTTGCCGCATACCCCCACCCAAGACCTTGCGCCAGCGCCGGGCTGCCGTTACGAAGCCGGACGGGCCGCAAAGAACAGACCCCGCCGGTGCGCCGAGCCCCTTCGACAGACAGACCGACACGGAGTCGCAGTGCTGCCCGAAATCCCTCGGCGAACGGCGTAGCGCCACCACCGCGTTGAACAGCCGTGCGCCGTCGAGGTGAAGCTTCAGGCCATGCTCGTCGGCGAGCTTCCTTACGCTTGCGAAATAGCCGGGGTCGAGGGCTTTTCCGCCCTGGGTGTTCTCGAGACAGATCAACCTTGTCTTGGGGAAGTGGTAGTCGTCGGGCTTGATGGCCGCCGCGATGTCCCGAAGATCCAGGCTTCCGTCGTCCCGGAAGGGTAGGGGTTGCGGTTGGATACCGCCGAAGGCCGCCGCGCCGCCACCTTCGAAACGATAGGTATGGGCGTCCTGGCCTGCGATGTATTCGTCGCCACGACCGCAGTGGGCGAGTAGGGCGGCGAGATTGGATTGGGTGCCACTGGGAACGAACAGGCCCGCGTCAAGTCCCAATAGCGTCGCACACTCGCTCTCGAGGCGATTGACGGTGGGGTCTTCGCCGTAGACGTCGTCGCCGACTTCGGCCCGCATCATCGCGTCGCGCATGGCGGAGGACGGTTTCGTGACGGTGTCCGACCGAAGGTCCACGACCCGACCGCCCCTCCTAAGCGAGCGTCCGGTGTCCGTCATGGTGGCACCATCCTCCGGTGCCCGTTTGCGGCGAATTGGCGGCGGTCAGGAGCCCGCTGCGAGCGAGACGTTGAACACCCCGGCCTGGCGGGCGGAATCCATGATCTGGATCATCGTGTCGGTCTTCGAGTCCGGATGGGGCTGGATGATCACCGGGGCTTCGGGATTCTCGGCGTGCAGGCGCTCGATGTTGGCACGAACGGCGCGGACATCCACATCCCGCTGCGAAATGATGATGCGATCGCGACTGGTGATGCGGACGACAATGGACTTCTTGTCCGGATCCACGGTCTTGGGCTTGTCGTCTTCCGGCTGGTTCACATCGAGGCCGATCTCCTTGACGAAGGTCGCTGTGACGATGAAGAAGATCAACATGATGAACACGACGTCCAGCATGGGCGTCAGGTTGATCTTGTTGTCGTCGCCCTCGCGGCGCAACCTCAGCCGGCGCATTGGCCCTCCCCAGCGCTATGGTCAACGTGGTCGGCGGCAGTGTAGCGCAACTACATCGGCCACTCCAAC
>JAPOYW010000250.1 GCA_026706425.1 Gammaproteobacteria bacterium | reverse complement strand
AATCGCGTGAGCATGAACTCATCAAGCTGGTGGAGGCGCTGGAGCGCACCGCCGGGGTCATGGCGACGGAGACCGGGTTCCTGTCAACAAAGGCATGGCCCTCGAACAGCGCATCGAACACGGGGCGGGTGATTAGGTGCTGCGCCAGCATCTCAATGGCGTCGTGCTCCGTGATCGACTCGTTGAGGTCGTCGCGAAGCTCGAGAAGGAAGTCTTGGAAGAACGACGAGGCGTCAGTATCGGGTTCCTGCACAAGGCTGGTGATCCGGGTGACGTGTCGCTCCGCGATTTGGGCAACGTCCTTCGCCCAGTCCTCCCAATATTCCCGTGTGCCGCACTTCTCGACGATTTTGGCCATCACGGCGCGGGAGAACTCGTCGATGACCAGTGGCAGAGGCTCCTGTTGTTCGGGTTTGTCTTCGGAGCCGCCGGATGTCCCTCGACCGATGCCAGGTCCCGCTCGGTACCGGGGCCGTATGTCCCTGACCTGTGCCGTAACGGCCCGAAGCTCCGCACTAGCGGCCGAGCTTCTGCCCTCCACGACCGCGATGCGGTTGCTGACATCTTGGCCAAGGCCGCCTTGGTTAATGGTCGCGTCGAGCCGTTCGTCGTGGGCGCGCAGGGCGTTGAGGATCTGCCAGACCACGCGGTACTTCTCGTTGTCGCCGAGCGCCACGTCGGCGGGAACGCCCGGCGGCACGCCGACCGGCAGAATGACGTAGCCCATCCGCTTGTTGGGTGCTCGCCGCATCACCCGGCCTACCGCCTGCACGACATCGATCTGACTGTTGCGCGGATGCAGGAACAGGATTGCGTCAAGGGCTGGCACGTCCACTCCCTCGGTCAGGCAACGTGCGTTGCTCAGAATCCGGCAGGCGTTGTCGCCCGCATCCTCCTTGAGCCAGTCGAGCCGCTGGCCCCGATCGCGAGCGTTGTAGGTGCCGTCCACATGTCGGACTTCACAAAGGACGCCGTCCTTGTCGCCAATCTCAGCCTGAAACTCGGCAACCACCTGTTCGAACTCGTTGCGAACGAGCTTCGAACTGTCGATGCTTCGGCAGAACGCCAAGGCGCGGCGCATCGGTTCGGGATCGTCCGCCGTAGTTCCTGCGAGGCCCATCTTGGACAGCGCCTTCCAGCAGCCGACGATCTTGGTGGCGTCATCGAGCAAAAGCTCGGAGCTCTGGTCGGCGAGGCGCTTTTGCACTGCGGCGCTGACCTGCCCCTCGTCCATGACCAGAACGATCACCCGATAGTCGGTCAGGATGCCGCTTTCGACCGCCCGCGCGAAGCCGTGATGAAACAGGACGTCGCCGTAGAGGCCGGGATCGTCCATTGAGGCAAGGACCGCCCGGGTGTCATGTGCCTTCGACTTCACGTTCTCGCCATAGATGCGTGGCGTTGCTGTCATGTAGAGCCGCTTGCGGCCGCGGATCGACTCGTTGTCGTGCACCTTCACGAAGTTTGACTGGTCCTCGCCCGCAAAGGTCACGCCCGTGGTGCGGTGAGCCTCGTCGCAGACGATCAGGTCGAAGTCGGAAAGGCCATGACTCGCCTGCGCGGCCCCGATTACCGAGATCGATTGGTAGGTCGCGAAGACGACACGCATCGAGCTGGCATCGGATGCGGCGACCGCCTGCGCCAGCGATGTCGCGTCCGTCGTTGCCGGAAAGGCAAGGTCTGTGACTTCCAGCTCCGCAACGTCGTGGCGGCTACGCCGCCTTCTGCCCACTTGGGTGTCGGAGCACACGGCGAAGGCGGTTAGCGGCGGGACCGCATCGGCGCACCATTCGCGTACCGTCTGCGCCATCAAGGCGAGGGACGGCACCAGGAACAGTACATGGCTGCCGGAACCTGCAAGTTCCTCGGCAATGCGCAGGCCGGTCAGGGTTTTCCCGGTGCCGCAGGCCATGATGAGCTTGCCCCGGTCAGCATCAGCGAGTCCCGCTCGCACCGCCTCCAATGCTTCGACCTGATCCTGCCGCAGGGTTTTCGGTTCAGGGCGCGCAATCTCGCCGGTGGCCGCGAATGCGGACCAGTCCACCTGGCTGTCCTTAAGGGCGCGAAGGCCGATGACCGCCGTCGGGATCG
>JAPOYW010000341.1 GCA_026706425.1 Gammaproteobacteria bacterium | reverse complement strand
AAGAGCGCACGTGGAGTATAGGCGAGATTCTCGGCGTTGGGTTTCGACTCGACGCGGAACGTTCGCCCGAATTGGGATTCTTCGATGAACGCGATCCGTTCGGCGAACACCACGACGGTTCCCTCTGCACAAGGCATCCCCGTCACGAAACCAACCCCGCTGTTCTCGACCTGGACGAGTAGGTCGAAAAGCCCCGCGTCGCTTGCCATGACATCTTCGAAATCCGCCGACAACGCGGCCTTGTCGACGCCGCTCGCGATCCATGCCTGCGGGCGCTTCTTGCGTGCCAAGCGTGCCGACCGCTCCCCGCGATGGGCATCCAGCCATGCCCAGCTGTAGAAGCTCCCTTCGCATGGGGCGTCGTGCGGCGGCCACTCGATGTGGACGCCGTGTTCATCCGATCGAACCGTTTGAGGCGCGATGTCCAGCGGAACCGCTAGGAAATCCAGCGTTCGCTCCCAGGCATCCGTGTGGGTGCACTGGGGACAGTGGCAGTTCTCGCGCAGCCAGTAGTGAAGATGTCGGCTGCGCTGCCCATCGGGCCAGTCGATGGTGACGCCATCCGTCCCCGACTCTACGCGGTGCTCGTCACTTGGCCTTCGGTTGGGTCCGGACATCGCGGCCACTCTCGATGAGATCAGGCATTCTTGATCGTTAAACCTCCATCCACGGGCAACGCAACGCCCGTGATGTATTGCGCGGCGGGCAGCACCAGGCTCAAGGTCGCGTGGGCGACTTCCTCCGGATCCGCGTAGCGTTTGAGCGCTACCCGCCGACGGGCGTACTCGTGCTTGTCGGCCTCGGGGATGGACTCGGTTAGCCCCGTGCGGACCGGTCCCGGACAGATGCAGTTGACGGTGATGTCCTCGGTGCCGAATTCGACCGCCAAGGAACGCGTCAAGCCGATGACGCCGGTCTTCGCGGCGGTGTAGGGGCTCGAGTACTTCGTCGCGCCCAGGCCTTCCGTGGACGCGATGTTGACGATGCGTCCGCCCTGCGAGCGGCGCAGATACGGCAACGCGGCACGGATGATGCGCACATGGGCGGTAATCAGCACGTCGAACGCCCGCCGCCACTTGGCCTCGAAGTCGTCGCCGTCCACAGGGCCGCCGGCGCCGATGCCGGCGTTGTTGACGAGGATGTCGATACCGCCGAAGTGAGCGGCCACTTCCGGTATCACCCGCTCGATGGCGTCTGGATCGGCGACATCCAGGATCCACCCCCTGACCGGATAGCCCGCGTCGCCAATCTCGCGGACCACCGCTTCCAGCGGCTCGGCGTTGATGTCGAGCGCGGCCACCTTCGCGCCTTCGTCCGCAAACAGCGCGGCGGTGGCCTTGCCCATGCCGCTGGCGGCACCGGTGACGATGGCGACCCTGCCCTCGATGGAGCGGCTGAGCCTCGTGAGTCTCGTGGTCTTCAATTGGATCGCCCCATCGCTGCCCGGGAGAGAAGGATGGGAAACTCGGCTCGCAGCCGTGCGTCGATCTCGTCGCTGACATGGTGCGGTACATGATGGGCGAGAATGTCCCGTGTCCTGCGGATGGCCTGTTCCAGCAGAACCGGCTTGCCTTGTTCCTCCCAGACGGTCGGGCTGGTGCGGTCGCTGAAGTCCGGATAGATGTACTCGCTTTGCATCACCTGCAAGGTGTTCCCGGAGCCCAGATAGTGGCCTTCCCCGCTGCTGCAGATCTGTTCGATCTCGGCGAAGCTCAGCGTATCGGTGTTGACTTCGATCCCACGCGTGGCGCGCCCGACGGATCCAAGGACGTCGTTGTCGAGGATCAGGCTTTCCGGGCACGTGCCCAGCAGGCTGGCGTACATGCCGGCGGCTTCGTACACGATGTTCGCCCCGGACAAGGCCGCCGACAGCACCGTCGCGGCACGTTCGGCACCCGCCTGGAAGTCCGGAAACTTGGCGTCGCTCATGCCGCAAGCGGTGCCGAAGGGCAGGTCGAAATGGTTGCCGACCTGAGCGCAGGCGGCGGATAGCAGACCCTGCTCCGGCGAACCGCCGCTCATCGCCCCGGTACGCAGGTCCGAAACGAACGGCCAGGCACCGAGAATCGCCGGTGCGCCGGGCTCGATCGCGT
>JAPOYW010000020.1 GCA_026706425.1 Gammaproteobacteria bacterium | reverse complement strand
CGCCATTCAAAGAAAAAGCGCGGAATACCGAGACTCCTGTGCGGGAGCGTGCGGCGGGTGCCGCCCGCGAACCAGCCACCCGTCTTACCCTTGGCCAGACGCAAAACAACCTTGGGGCGGTCGTCCTTAAGTAGATCGACGATGTGCGTCGCACCCGCGACCGTGAAGGTAGTTCCGGCCACGATCTCGCCAGCCTCGTCCTCAACCGTCGCATCGTAGGATCCCGGGGCAAGCCGAGCGGCGACCGGCGCGTTGTCGCCACCGCGTACGACGGCCACAGGCAAGTCGCTCTTTGCGACCTTGACCCGCAATAGCTCGCCAGCGACGAGACCCTTGAAGCGCACGTCGACATCCCGCGCCACGAGCTCCACCCGCTCATCGACACCCGCCGACAGCCGAACCCGTGCGGGTTCATACCCCTCGACATAGACATAGGCCACATAGAGACCGTCCGGGTCGCCGAGGAGGCTCAAGCGCCCCTCGGAGTCGGCGGCGGCCCTTGTCACGAGAATCGGCGCGTGCGGATCTTCCCGACGCAGCCGCAACGTCAACGGCGTGGCGACATCCAGGATGTCCACCTTGGCACCTACCACGGGTTCTCCCTTGTCGACGACCACAAGGCCGTGCGGCTCGTCGTTGCGGAAGTCGAAAACCACCCTCGAGTTCTTTGGAGGATAGCGGGCGAAGCGGTCGATACGACCAGGAACCCTCGCACGGACCAGTGTCCGCTCGTCCGATCTACCGAGAACGCGGCGCAACAGATCCATCGAAGTCGGACGCCAATCGTCCCAGTCAAGCCAGTGGTAGTCGATTCGCTCCTCGCGTTCGCCCCTGACGACGAGCCGGAGCCGTCTCAGGGTCTTGAAGTTGGCTTCGAACGGTTGGTCGAAGTCGACGACGGACCGCGGCGGCAACGTGTCGGCGTCCACGTTGTAGTGCGACGGCAGCGTGTCAAGATCCACCCCGCCGAACCACTGGCTCGATGAGACGTAGAGCTCTCCCGACGGCGTCGGAACAGTCAGGTCGTCGAGCATATACGGTGCCTCCAACTCGAACCGTCCGTCTTCGGCGGTGTAGACGGTCATCGGCGCCCCTCTCACGGGCAGACCAGCCAAGGGTCGTCCTCCGGAGGTGACCAAACGCCCGGAAAATCGCAACAGCGGCTGTTTCTCCGGTACTCGATCCGGCCAGACGCTCTCCTGAACCTCGACCAGTTGATCCTCGGCGTCTTCCCGGGGCAGGGTCACGAGCAAGTGGCGATGGGGCCGCACCGGATCCACGGCAAGCGGCACCTTGTGGACGATCAAGTCGCGTTGTTCATCCGACCACCAACTGATCTCGATGTAGAGGTCCGGCTCGGCATCGAAGTCCTCTATCCGGAAGACCCCCTCGCGCCGATCTTGGTCATGTGCGCGGACATGACCATAGCCCTCTCCCTGCCGCCTCAACGGGCCGCGCAACTTCACTGTCACGTAGTCCGACCTTGGTTTGAGTACTCCGTCAACGTTCTCTTGCAACAACACACCCGTGACGACGAAGTTGGGTTCGAGCCTCACCAAACCCAGATCGACGATCCCGTTCGAGGCACCCCTCACGCGCTGATGGTTCGGTCTCAGGTCGTCTGTGCCGCCAACGACGACGGAAAGGCCGTGGCGAGTGAAGATGCCCTGCAGCTCGGCGCGGCCATTCGCGTCGGTCTCGGCCTCGCCGCCCCCCGTGACCCCAACCGTCGTTGCGACGGGCTCATCCCAGAGATCCAGGACGCGCACGACCAGCCTGCCGTTGTAGGTGCCGGTGCGGTCGTGGGCGGTGCGTTGCTCCACCCAATCGGCGCCGCTCACCGAAGCGCAGGCACCCAGGGCGACGACTCGTACGACTGCGCTCCACCGAATGTTCATGACTGTCCCTAGGCAGCGCTCGCTGTCCCTAGGCAGCGCTCGCGCCAACCTGTAGGTCCACAAACCGCTTGTACGCGCCGTCGGGCTTCGCCATCAACTCCCCTGATCCCCTGATAAGGATTGGGCGGCAACGCCGGAGAGGCGCGGCGGGCAAGGCTTGTGTGGGAGAATGGGTGGGTCACTGGACGCACCTGCG
>JAPOYW010000569.1 GCA_026706425.1 Gammaproteobacteria bacterium | reverse complement strand
CCCGGGCGATGCCGATGCGCTGCCGCTGGCCGCCCGAGAACTCGTGCGGGTAGCGCGACATGTGATCCGGGTTCAGCCCGACCCGCCTCAGCCATTCGCCCACCGTGTCCCGCGCCTCTTGCGAGCTTAGGTCCGAGTGCAGCTTCAATCCCTCGCCGACGATCTCGCCGACGGTCATGCGCGGGTTCAGCGACGAATAGGGATCCTGGAAGATCATCTGCATGGCCTGGGCAAAGCGCTGGAAGTCCCCCGGCCGGTACCTGGCTGGCATCGATTCGCCCTTGTAGACGACCTCGCCGCCGGTCTTGTCGTGCAGGCCAAGCACGGTCTTGCCCAGGGTCGACTTGCCGGAGCCGCTCTCGCCCACCAAGCCGACGATCTCCTGTGGGGCGATATCGAACGAGACATCGTCCACGGCGTGCACCACCTGTCCCCGCGCAATCGGGAAGTGCTTCGTCAGGTTGCGGATTTGAACGAGCGGTTCGGTCACGGTGTGCGCCAGCTGGGTGGTCCTAACCTAACACGCCAACACGTGGGGAAGCGACGTCCATGCAGGTCTCCCAGGTAGCAAATATGATGCGCGTCTTCACACCGCCGTTTCCAGAAGCCGGAGACCGGGATGCACCTTAAGAACAACGAACACCACCTCGTTGGCCGCTGGCCGTCGCGCCTCGAACACGCCGACGGTCGAGCGCTCGATGCTGAGCGGGGCGTCGTTTTGGTGCCGTCGTCAAGACAGCGAGACGAAAGTACCGCCATCGCACTGCCGTTCATACGCGTCGCCGCCCGGCAAGACCACGGACTGCCGCCCCTTGTCGTGCTCTTCGGCGGTCCGGGGGTCGGTGCCATCGAGTCGTTCCACGGGTATTTCTTCCCGCACGTGAAACGCCTGACGGCCATTTGCGACGTGGTGACCTTCGATCAGCGCGGCTGCCACGGCGCCCTACCCGACCTGGTCAACGCGTTCGCGCCGGACTACGACCTCGGCGAGCCGATAACGCGCGAGGGTTTCCTGACCGCGCAGCGGGACAGCGCAGCACGTCTCGGCGCGTACTGGCGCGAGCGCGGCGTGGACCTGAACGACTACAACACCGTCGAGAGCGCGCACGATGTCGACGACCTGCGCAAGGCGCTCGGCGCGGAGCGGGTGAACGTCTACGGGGCCAGTTACGGTTCCCACCTGGGCTTGATGGTGCTGAGACTTCACGACGAGGATGTCGACCGGGCGATCCTCTGCCTCGTCGAAGGCCCCGACGATACGCACAAGCTGCCAAGCAACGTGGATCGACACTTCCGGCATCTGGCGGATCTCGCGCGGGCGGATGCGAATCTCGACGGCGCGTGCAACGACCTCTTCGGCGAATTCGCGGCGGTGCTCGACGAGCTCGAACGGACACCGGCCGAAGGCAACGTTAAAGGCGTCGAGCACCCCTTGCGGATTGGCAAGTTCGGCCTGCAGTGCGTGCTCGGGAACGCCCTCGGCAGCACGCGAGCCATGCGCGGTCTTCCGGGTTTCGCTCGCCAGCTTCAGCGTCGGGACTACGCGGCCCTGGTTCGGCGGTTCGACCGCTGGCGGGTCAATTCAACCGTCCACGGCATGATGCTGGCCATGGACCATGCCGCCGGCGCGAGCCCGGAACGCACTCGACGGATCGAGGCGGAGCGCACGGATGGCTTGCTCGACGACAGCTTCAACCTGCCCTTCCCGTTCATCGGCCGTGAGCTAGGCATCACTGAACTCGATGATGCCTTTCGTACTCCCGTGCAATCCGCTACGCCCACGTTGTTTTCCGCGGGTACGCTGGACGGCCGCACGCCGGTGTCGAATGCGGAGGCTGTCTTGCGTGGGTTCCCGAACGGTCAGCTCCTCGTGGTCGAGGGAATGGGCCACGAGGAACCGACGGAACTGCTGGACGCGCAAGTGGGGTTCCTGAAAGGCGACGAGATCCTCGTTGACCGCCTGATGATCCCATTCGCATTCGATGCCGTCGTGTAGTCGACCAGCGCCCTTAGTCGAGAACAATCCACCAAGCCTCATTGCTGTCCCATAAACTCTCACGCGAACGCCAGTTGAAGTTGCCCCGGGTCGTCGGGCGGGTCTGAACTCGGC
>JAPOYW010000277.1 GCA_026706425.1 Gammaproteobacteria bacterium | reverse complement strand
TCGGAATCACCGTCCCCTACTCCACCATGCGGATGCCGAGGTTGGGGAGCAGGTCGCGGAACCGGTTCTGGTCCCAGCAATACGGCCCGCTCGGACACAACTCCTCGTGGATGTTGATCGCGAACGCATGCCCGGACAGCGCGAACGTTTCCGCGGGTCCGGAGTCTATGCCGTAGTAGTCGAGCGCACCTTTGACTACACCGACCAGACTGGTGTCGTATGGGGGTTGAACGAGGCCTGTGTTAATCATGAGACAGATTCTCCCTCGGTCCGTTGCCACCGCCCACCGGTGCGCGGTCCCACGAATGGAACAATCGCGTAGCATACCGCCGTTGCATCGGCGGGAGGCTCAAGTGTCGGGCCAACAGCACGGGACGGGTGTGCGCCTGTTCCTCGCGATGATCGCGATGCTCGTCGCGGCGGGCTGCGAACCGATGTTTGTCTTCGCCGGGGGCGCACTCGGGGGCACAGAGAGGCCCATGCCCTCGGATTGGGGTTTCACCAAGGACTTCGACACGGTCCAGATCGAAACCCGACCCACCGACCCCTACTCGGTGAACGTCTGGGGCGTCAGCGTGAACCGGCACTTCTACGTCGCGGCGTCCGATGCCAGCGAAGCAACGTGGGCGCGGGCCATCCAAGCCGAACCGCAGGTGCGCCTGCGAGTCGGCGACGACATCTACCCGTTGCTCGCGAAGCGCACCGAGGATCCCCAGGAGCTTGCCGACGTCACGGACGCCTACATCGACAAGTACGGCGGCGAACGGGACCGCAGCTTCATCCGGCACGCCTGGGTATTCAGGCTCGGATCCCGATGACAGTCGGCGCCGGCGATCCGGTTTCCGCCACCGTGCCACGCTGGTTGACCGCCGCAAACGTCGTCTCGTTGGCGCGTCTCGCCGCAACGCCTTTCTCGCTCGTCGCCGTTCTGCACGCCAATTGGCGCCTCGCCGGGATGATCTTCGCCGGCGCCGTGGCCAGCGACTTCCTCGACGGCATCATTGCGCGATGGCGGAACACGGTCTCGAACCTCGGCGGAGTCCTCGACCACACCGCCGACGCCGTGTTCGTCGCAGTTACCCTGTGGGGGATCGCGTACCTCGAAGTCGGCACCGGGACGGACGTTGTGCCCGGCATTCTGCCGTGGTTCATCGTCCTGGCGTTCCTGCAATACCTCTTCGATTCCAAGGCGCTCTCGGGCCAGCCGCTGCGCACCAGTTGGCTTGGACGGGTCAACGGCATTGCGTACTACGTGGTAGCGGGCACGGTCATCGGGAGGAACGCGTTGGGCATCGATTGGCTGCCGGACGAGGCCATCTACTGGGCCGCATTGGCGGTTGTGGTCTCGACCTTGGTCTCCATGTTCGACCGTCTCTGGGCGCTCACGAAACCCCGAACCGACTGAGCAAACCAACAGCGCTACGAGCTCGGCTTGCTTGGCACCGGTTCTGGTTCGTTGCCGGGACCCGGCGACCGGACGCCAAGAGGGGTGCCGGGGCGCGGCCGTGGTCTGAGCAACAACATCCTTGGCATCAGAGCCTAGACGGCGTACACTGGTTATATGATCAGTATCCGGCTAGGAACGTTTCGGATTCGGCTCGCGCGCGGGCCGAAACTGAAGGCGACAGGGCCAAGTGTGTTCTCGTGACCAGCTCAGTGTTGCGGCTGCACGGCAAGTCGGTTGTCCAGGTTGTCCAGTGCCAGCCTGGCAAGAACTTCCGCCGTGGAGTAAAGTCAAGGGGGCTGGCGTCGCCACGTCAGTCGTTGATGCGCGTCGCCGAACATGAGGATGACGGTATTGGCGGACTACCAAGGAAGGAGTCCACGGAGGACTGCTGGGTTGTGTGCTGGTAGTCAAGCAGGCAAGCCGAGAGTGGATTCAAGAGGATGCCGTACGCGTGGCTTTCGGCGGAAAAAGCCCTCATCTTTCGAATCACGCACATCGACAATGTGCGTTGGATTCTCCATAACGGGCTGCACTGCCGAAACGGTGAACAGGATCCGTCGTTCGTGACGATCGGCGAACCGGAGATCATCGAGCGGCGGAACGGACGGAGCGTGCCTGTCGAACCTGGCGGAACACTTTCTGACTACATCCCCTTCTACTTCACC
>JAPOYW010000445.1 GCA_026706425.1 Gammaproteobacteria bacterium | reverse complement strand
GTCGCCTTGGTAGGCCATTACCCCACCAACAAGCTAATCCAACGCAGGCTCCTCCGACAGCGCGAGGTCTTCCCGCCACAACCGAAGTCGCGACGGGGTGATCCCCCGCTTTCATCGCCGGCACGAATGCCGGCGATCACATGCGGTATTAGCTCGAGTTTCCCCGAGTTGTCCCCCACTGCCGGGTAGATTCCTACGCGTTACTCACCCGTTCGCCACTCTACTCAGCCCCGAAGGGCCTTTCGCGTTCGACTTGCATGTATGAGGCCTGCCGCCAACGTTCAATCTGAGCCATGATCATACTCTTCAGTTCATTTGCTTAGGCCGTACCACCACGGGCTTGCGCCCGTTGCTGCACAGCCAAAAGGGTTTGCTCGAAGCTCAAAACGAGCGCCCACACGAATGGCTTGTCTTCACGTTCTTAAAGAGCAGGCACGAAGGCTTGGGCCTTCAGGCCAAGGGGTGCGTATCATACGCCCGGAACGGTCCTTGTCAACGGATTTGTGACAGTCCCAAGACCGCCTCGACGTCATGCCCCCAGGACGATGAGATGCCAGCTCTTGCGGCCTCGTCGAACGACATGGTAACGACCGAACAGCGCGCCGCTGGCGTCGAGACTCAACGCCGGATCGGTCACGCTTTCGCCATTGAGCCGGACACCGTTGGCATCGACCAACCGACGGGCGGCGCCATTCGATTTCGCGAGGCCGGCGGCCGTCAACGCCGCGAGCAACCCGGTACCCGGCGCGAGGCGCGTCGCGTCCATGCCGTCCTGCTCGAGCTGCAACAGGTCGTCGCGGCCCAATGCGCGGACGTCGCCATCGAATAGGGCTTCCGTGATCCGTTGCGCGGATACCGCGCCCTCGTCGCCATGTACCAACCGCGTGACCTCACGTGCCAGCAAGCGTTGCGCGTCCCGTTCATTGGGACGCTCCGCCACGGCCGTCGCCGCCGCGTCGATCTCTTCCGATCCGAGCAGGGTGAAGACCCGCAGGTAGTCCAACACATCGGCGTCCGCCGCGTTCAGCCAGAACTGGTAGAACGCGAAGGGCGATGTCAGCGCGGCGTCGAGCCACACGGCACCGCCGGCGCTCTTTCCGAACTTCGTGCCGTCAGACTTGGTCATCACCGGCATCGACAATGCGTACGCGGGCTTGCGCAACACCCGGCGCACCAAGACGATTCCGGAGAGGATGTTGCCCCATTGGTCGGCGCCACCAATCTGCACGCGGCAGTCGTGGCGTCGCGCAAGCTGGAGGAAGTCGTAGGCCTGGAGCAGCACATAGCTGAACTCGGTATAGGAAATGCCGGAACCCTCGCGCTCGAGACGGGAGCGCACGAAGTCGCGTTGGATCATGGCGTTTACCGAGAAGTGCTTGCCGACGTCTCGGAGGAACGCGATGACGTCAAGGTCCCGTGTCCACTCCAGGTTGTTGACGATGAGACCGCCCTGGTCGCCTTCGGTGTCCACGAAACGTGCGACTTGGCGACCGATGCCCTGCAACCAACGCTCGATGGTCGCGGCGTCGTTCAAGGTTCGTTCCTCGGTACGCCCCGACGGATCCCCGATGGCGCCGGTCGCTCCGCCGAGAACCGCAACGGGTCGATGTCCGGCCAACTGGAAACGCCGCAGCATGAGTAGCGGTACCAGGTTGCCGACCTGCAGGCTCGGCGCGGTGGGGTCGAAGCCCGCGTAGACCGACTGCGCTCCGCTTAGCAGGTGACTCGCCAGCCCCTGGGGGTCGGACACCTGCGAGATCAGGCCGCGATGATGGAGGGTGTGTAGCAGCGACATCGCGCGACGAGGGGCCGACAAACCGGAGCGCACCTTAACAGAGCCTACGATGGGTTGACACGCGGCCTGCCACTCACTCGCGACCGCAAATGCAATCCAGATGCAATCCGGGGGTGCCCATCACCGCCAATTTACATATACTTATCAAAGAGTCGCGGCCTTTTCGGGCTGGGATTGGCGTGGAACCCGCCAGGGGGAAGTAGGGCAGGCCAGAAGGACCGTGTCACGCAAATTCGACACGCGCTTGATTTGGGCGGCCGCTTTCGTCTCCCTTGTCGGGCTTGTGTGGATTGCAAGCGGCGTCACGCCACAGCATGCCAATGCGGCG
>JAPOYW010000610.1:915-2130 GCA_026706425.1 Gammaproteobacteria bacterium | reverse complement strand
ATGTCGAATCGTTCTCGCCGGATATCCCCGGGGTCTCCCCGTTCCCGTTTTCCTACGCGGACAACGCCGGCGAGGCGCAAACACAAGGGCTGGAGTTCGAACTTGAGGCGCATCTGTCCGATGCGCTTACGCTTAGAGCCGGCGGTTCGTGGTTGTGGACGGCGGAAATCGGCACGGCATCTGCTGGCAATGACGCACGCGTTGCGGGATCCACCGCGCTCGGCGTCCAGGTTGGCAACCGCATCCCCGCCAGCCCCGAATACACGGGCAGTGTTTCACTGTCGTACAACTTCGAGATCGGCGGATTCCAGGCAACCGCTCGAGGCGAGCACTATTTCGTTGCCGAGCAATGGCGCGGTCCCGACAACGAACGGCCGACGCCGAGTTACCACAAGACGGATGGGAGGCTCACGTTGCGGCGTAGCAATTACGACCTCGCCGTTTACCTGAACAACGCCTTCGATCAGGTCGTAGCCTACGAGCGCAATCAGCAGGGTTACAACTTCGGACGGGCCCGGACGTTGGGCGTGGAAGTCAACTGGCGGATGTAGCCCTTCTGCCGTAGGGGCGACAGCGAACGGTCCGCGCGGGCCGCCACAAGGGCGGTCCCTATGGGCTCGTCGGTCTTGGGTCCGTGCGTTGGGTCACCACCGGGAGGGACCAAACGGCAAGCTGACCTCCCGCCCGGCCCAGAGAGCGCGCTCCTCGTCGTAGGGCGCGCTCACGACCTCAACCGGGTCGACAAAGATGCCGGTTGAACGCATTTGCGCGTCGTAGGGTTCCCAGTCCCGCATGGCGTCCGTGCGTGGGCTGCCGGTTCTCGCCAAGCTGCAGAACGCGTCCCGCAGGTGCGCCGACACCGCGTCCGCTTCTTCGCCCGCGCCGAAGAACGCGGTGCTCTCCTCGCTCATGGCATGGGTTCCGAAAACGAATCCGATGATGATGGCGTGGGGCGAGCCGAGCCTGCCGCCCTCCCACGGCGACTCGTGGCCGAAGATGTAGTGGTGGCTGGATTCCCCGCGTGCCGCCAACGCCTCGGCGAGATCGATCGCCGGCATGCGCATCTTGCGGTCGGTCTCGATCGCCGCGAACAACGACGTCGGGTCGGTGGAGTCGCCACGCCCGGCGCGGATTCGGCGGTAGCCGTCGATCAAGGACGCGGCGTCTTCGACGTTGCTGGAGACCTCCGCCAGTAGCCCCGCCTCGTCGAGATTC
>JAPOYW010000610.1:0-905 GCA_026706425.1 Gammaproteobacteria bacterium | reverse complement strand
GCGGATTGTTGAGCGTGAAACCGCGCCATTCGTCGCGCTGGGTCCCGACCAGGATCGGAACGCCGTCGGCCGCGCCGCCCCTCACCGCATCCAGCGGATAATCGGCAAGTACGTTGCCATCCATGCAAGGTTGAAACGACATACCGCCGCCCGCAGCCCGATAGCCCGCAGCAGCCTCAATCAGGGCTTGTGGTTCGAGGGCCATGAGCTTGTGGACGTCGTACTTCGGCGACAGGCCCATTTTGTGGAGCAGGCCATCCGCCACCTCGACCGCCCTATCGAGCGTATTGGCGGTGCTCGTCGCGCCGCTGATGAGGATCCCGCGATGAAAGAGCCCCTTCGCCGGCGGCGAGGCCAGCAACGCGCCGACGCTCATGGCACCGGCGGACTCGCCGAACACGGTGACGTTGCCGGGGTCGCCGCCGAACGCGCCGACATTGTCCCTAATCCACCGGAGTGCCTCGATCTGGTCCAAGAGACCCTCGTTTCCGCTGGCGGGAATGCGTCCGTGGGTCAACTCGTCGAGGTTCAGCCAGCCCAAGGCGCCGACCCGGTAGTTGATGGTGACCACCACGACGTCTCCCCGCCGGGCGAGGTTCGACCCGTCGTAGACCGGCGTGCCGCCCGTACCGCCCTGGAAGCCGCCGCCGTGGATCCACACCAGTACCGGACGCTTCGCCGTGTCGGCGTCGGGTGTGAACACGTTCAGTTGCAGGCAATCCTCGTCCCGAAATGCCGCGTTGCGGATGTTGAAGACGAACGACAGCATCCCGGCGTTCTCCACGGCCTGCTGCCACGCCTGCTTGCCCCACTCCGTCGCGGGACGAATGCCCGACCAAGGCTCCGGCGGCACCGGTGGATGCCAACGCCGGGCGCCGGCGGACGGCGCCGCGAACGGGATGCCC
>JAPOYW010000212.1:8441-20907 GCA_026706425.1 Gammaproteobacteria bacterium | reverse complement strand
TTGAGGCGGGGGCCTAGTAGGGGGGCGGACGCGATGCGGCAGGGGTCAGGCGACCGGTTGGCATCGTCGAGTCCAAAGCGCCTAAGGCCATCGACTTCCGTGTGCGTTTCCCGGAGGCCGCCCGGGTCGCTGCCGACAACGGGGAGAAGGTCTGGGAGCCGCTCTCCGACTCGTTCAAGGATGTCATCGACGCCAACCGCTCGACGCTGTTCTTCACCAATAGCCGCCGGATGGCCGAGAAGATCACGCTCAAGCTGAACGACGACACCGTCTCGCCGCTGGCCTACGCGCACCACGGATCGCTATCCCGGGAGATCCGCACGGAAGTCGAGACGCGCCTGAAAGGCGGCGAGTTGAAGGCCATCGTCGCCACCAACTCGCTGGAAATGGGCATCGACATCGGCGACCTCGACGAGGTCGTGCTCATCCAGTCGCCGCCGTCCATCGCCTCCGCCCTGCAGCGGGTGGGGCGGGCCGGGCACCGGGTCGGCGACACCAGCCGGGGCACGCTGTTTCCCACCTTCGCGCAGGACTTCCTGGAGGCGGCGGTCATTGCCAGGGCGGTACGGGATCGTGACATCGAACCCTTGCGGCCACTTGCCAATCCGCTCGATGTCCTCGCACAGACGCTGGTGTCCTGCGCGGCCAACGAGGAATGGGAAACCGACAAGCTGTACGACGTGCTCACCCGCGCCGCGCCCTACGCGGAACTGCCCCGCGAGCAATTCGACCTAGTGATCGAAATGCTCGCCGGACGGTATGCCGGTACCCGGGTCCGCGATCTGAAGCCGCGCCTCGCCTTCGACCGCGTCCGTGACACCGTCAAGGCGCGCCAGGGCGCCGCATTCGCGCTCTATACGTCCGGGGGCACGATCCCCGACCGGGGCTACTACACCCTGCGCCATGCCGAGAACGGCGCGTCCATCGGCGAACTCGACGAGGAATTCGTCTGGGAGTCGAGCGTCGGGCAGACCTTCACCCTCGGCACCCAGAACTGGCTGATCCAGCGCATCACCCACAACGACGTGCTCGTCAAGCCGGCGCGGCCCAAGGCCACCGCGCCGCCCTTCTGGCGCGCCGAAGGCTTCAACCGGAGCGCCTACTTCTCGCAACGCATCGCGGAGTTCCTCCGGGAGGCCAACGAAATGCTCGCGCGCCGGGACGAGGCGTCGCTCGAGACCGCGCTTTCCGACCTCGGTTTCGAAGGCATCGCCACCGAGGAACTGGTCGGCTTCCTGAAACGCCAGCGGGAGGCGACCGGCACCGATCTGCCGCATTCCGACCACCTGTTGGTCGAGCATGTGATGAGCGGACCGGGCGGCTACACCGGGCCCGACCGGGAACGCCAGATCATCCTGCATACCATCTGGGGCGGCAGGGTGAACCGTCCCATTGCGCTGGCGCTCGAAGCGGCATGGCAGGAGCGCTTCCCGTATCGGGCGGAAGTGTTCGCCGACAACGACGCCATCGTCGTCCAGGTCAAGGACGAGGTGGACCCGGCGGTGCTCTTAAGCCTTGTAACGCCGGCCAACTTCGAACCGCTGCTGCGCCGGTCCCTCGAAGGATCGGGCTTCTTCGGTGCGCGTTTCCGGGAGTGCGCCGGCCGGTCGCTGCTGTTGACCAAGCGTCGTTTCAATCAACGCATGCCGCTGTGGATGACCCGGCAGCAGGCCAAGAAGCTGATGAACGCCACCAAGGGGTTCGCGGACTTCCCGGTGATGCTGGAGACCTGGCGAACGTGCCTGAAGGACGAGTTCGATCTGGTCGCGGCCTTTGAAGCCCTCGAACGACTGGCCGCGGGCGAACAGAACTGGTCCATGGCCACCGTCTCGGTGCCGAGCCCGTTCGCCGCGGGCATCGCGTTTGGCCAGGTGAGCCGATACATGTACGCCGACGACGCCCCGGAAGGCGACGGACGTTCGGCGTTGTCGGACGACCTGATCCGCCAGGCGGTATTCGACCAGTCGCTGCGGCCCGCCATCAGGCCCGAAGTCATCCGGGATTTCGAGTCCCGTGCCCAGCGAACCCGCCCTGGGTACGTGCCGGACGACGAGGACGAACTCGTCGAATGGGTCAAGGAACGTGTCGCGATCATCGAGACCGAGTGGTTCGAGGACATCGAGATACCGTCCGGAGTCCGGCGCATGAACGTTGGCGGTCGGACGTTCATCGTGCACCCGGAGATCGACTTGGGCGAGGATCCCGTCCGCCAGGCCGGCGAGATGCTGCAGTTCTACGGACCGAGAACGCCGGACGAGCTTAGGGCGCTCCTGCCCTTCGGGGAAATCGAGGCGATCCTGCGCGAATTGACCGACGGTGAGGTTCTTGTGCGCGGCGCCCTCGTGCACGGATCGGATGCCGAATACGTCTGCGACGCCGACAACCTGGAGACGCTGATCCGTTTCCAACGCGCCGCAGCCCGCCCGGGCATCGAGCCGCATCCCATTGCCGATCTCGTGCCGTTCCTGGCGGAATGGCAGGGGTTCGGGGGCGAGGTCACTAACGAGGGCCTCCTCGACTCAAGCGACCGGTTGCGGGGTTACGCGGCGCCGGTGGATTTCTGGCTCGACGAAGCGTTCGCGTCGCGGTTGCCGGGTGCGACGACCTCGAGTCTCGACACCGCAGCGACCAACGGCGGTCTCGCTTGGCGGGGTGCCGGCACGGAAGTGGTCCGGATTGGCTTCGGTGGGGATTTCGAGCTGGTGGATGCGGAAACGGCATCTGCAGAGGAGCCTGCGGTGGCTTCGTTCAAGGATCCACGCGCCCGCTATACGTTCCTGCAACTCTTCGACGAGTCCGGCCTCGATGCCGAGGCGTTCAATGCGCAGTTCTGGGACGCCGTCTGGGCAGGCCGAATCGCCGCCGACGGTTTCGCCGTGCTCGACGCCGCACGCTCGCGCGACTATGCGCTGCACGGAGTGCGGGCTCGGGGCGGGGTAATGAGCCGGGAACCGATCCGTCGGTCACGTACTCGAGCGAGGGGGGTGTCCATGGGTTGGCCTGGCACCTGGTACCGGTGCGACTCACCCGCGCCGGTGGCCGACGGAATCGAGAAGCTGGAGCAGGGCAAGGAACGCTGCCGGCTGCTCCTCGACCGCTACGGCATCTTGACCCGCGAGCATGCCAACCGGGAAGGCGGTCCTTTTCGCTGGTCCGCCGTGTTCCCGGCGCTGCGGCTGATGGAACTGTCCGGCGAAGTGGTCGCGGGATTGTTCTTCGAGGAAATGTCGGGACCGCAGTTCGCACTGCCCGAAGCGGTCCGCCGTCTCGAACGTCTCAACAAGACCCAAGCCACGTTCTGGATCAGCGCCCACGACCCCGTGGCGCCCTGCGGACTCGGCCTCGCGCTACCCGACCTGCCTCACCGGCGGGCCGGCAATCACTTGGGCTACCACGAGGGAACCCTCGCTCTGGTGTCGGAGAACTTCGCCCGCCGGCTCACGATCCGCCTCGACCCGGACCACCCGGGCCTCGACAGCCTGTTGCCGAACCTGGCCGCCCTTTGTAGACGCCGCAAACGCCTGACGCCGGAGACCATCAACGACGAACCCGCCCGCGTGAGCCCTTACCTGTCGGCGCTGTCGCGGCACTTGGCCGTCGTCAAGGACCACAAGGGGATCTACTTCGAGACCCGGGAACTTTGATTGGGCGCGTCGCGTAGGCGGGGGAAATACCGACCCACATTCCGACAGTACTCCAGGTAGCTGTCGCCGTGGACGCTGCGCAGGTACGGTTCTTCGACCTTCCTGACCTGGATCTCGAAGCCGACATAGCTTACGAGGCCGCAGCACACCGTGAGGATATGGGGCATCAGGATCACGAATCCGACCCCCACCAGGAGCATGCCGGAGTAGATGGGGTTTCTCGACAGCTTGAACAGGCCCTCGGTGACCAGCGGGTTTTTCTCCGAAGCATCCACGCCGATCCGCCAGGCATCGCCCATCTGGTATTGCGACAGCATGGTGATGGCCACTGCCAGCGCGCACACGGCGACACCGGTGATCGCCCCTGCGGAACCGAGGTCGAGTTGCCCGGGCAGGTAGGAGAGCGTGTCGAGACCGGTGAGCACCAGGACGCCTAACAAGCCGCACGCCTGGAGGCCGGTGGCTGCCAGTTCGGCGGCGGTGGAGCGTTGTTGCGCAAGGCGCAGGCCATGGTCGCCGGTGCGCCGGAGTTGCAGTCCGACCCTGAAGCCGAAAATGAGAACGGCGCAGACGATGAAGCAGACGAGCGGCAGTTTCATGGCGTTGTCGCGGACGGTTCGCCCCGCCGCAAGGGCGTCCCCTACAGCGGTCCCCCGCCATCGCAGTAGATCTTTTCGCCGGTCAGGTAGGTGTTGTCGTCGGACACGAGGAAGCGCACCACGTTGGCGACGTCTTCGGGCTGGCAGACCTTGCCGAACGGCATCGACGTGTCGAGAACACGCATGTTCGTGATTCCCGCCGTGGCCTTGACGAGTCGCCGACCCATTTCCGTTTCGACGAGGCCGGGCGCGACGATGTTGACCCGGATGCCGTGGGCGCGTTCCTCCTTGGAGAGCGTCACCGCGAGACTCTCCATCGCCGCCTTCGCCATGTTGTAGGGTGCGCCGTTGGCCGCCACCCCGCGGGTCGCCGTACTCGAGATCATGACGATGTCACCCCGGTCGAGCTGGCGCATTCCGGGCACGACGAGCTTTGCCAGATAGTGTGATCCGAACGCGTGGGTGGCCACGACGCGGCGTAACTCCGCCGGGTCGGTGTCGACCACGGACAGTCCACGGCTGGCGATGCCGGCGTTGTTGACCAGGATGCCCACGGGACCCAGCTCGTCCTCGACGAGGGCCGCCATTTCCGCGGTTCGATCGAAATCGTCGACCGGGGCGGCGTACATCCGGGCGGTTCCGCCTTCGGCCTCGATCGTCTCGACGGTGTCGCGGGCCGCGTCTTCGTCGCGCCGGTAGTTGATGGCGACGGTTGCCCCATCCGCAGCAAGCGCAAGTGAGATCGCGCGCCCGATCCCGCGACCGCCGCCCGACACCAACGCGACACGTCCTTTGAGTGAGCCCACGCACTACTTCCCACTAAAGGACGGGTCGCGCTTCTCGAGAAAGGCCCGGACACCTTCCGCGTAGTCACGGCTGCTCCCGGCCTCGGCCTGCAGACGTGCCTCGAGGTCGAGTTGCTGTTCGTAGGCGTGGTGCCACGTCGCCCAGTAGGCGCGCCGGATCAGTGCCAGGGACGCAGGCCCGTTGGCCAGTTGCCGGGCGATCACCATCGCACCTTCCATCAGCGCCTCGTTGTCGTCGAAAAGCCGGTTGACGAGACCCCAGTCGTGGGCCTTTTCGGCAGGCAGGCGTTCGGCGAGCAGCGACAGTTCGACGGCGCGCCCCCACCCGATCAGCCGCGGCAGCATGAACGTGGCACCACCGTCCGGGACGAGCCCGATACGCGCGAACGCCTGCAGGAAGAACGCCGATTTCGAAGCGCAGACGATGTCGCCGAACACGGCGAAGCTCATCCCGACGCCGGCGGCCGCCCCGTTGACGGCCGTGACCACGGGCATGTCGAGGTCGCGCAAGGCGAAGAACAGCGGATGGTACGCGTTGCGCAGAGACGCGCCGGCGCCACGCTTGGGGCGCTTCGTGTCCGACAGATTCGCGCCGGCGCAGAACCCCCGTCCTTCGCCGGTGATGAGCAGGCAGCGAGCGCCGTTGTTCGGATCCTGGATCTCGCGCAACGCGTCCGCGAGACCCTCCAGCATGTCCGTCCCAACGGCGTTCATGACCTCCGGATGGTTGAAGCGAAGGACGGCGACGTTTTCGTCGAAGTCCAGGATGACTCGATTGAGTTCCAACCGCCCCCCTCAAGCAGTTCCTCAAGGAACCGACCATAACCTAACAGCCCGCCCGGCTTCGCCGCAAGGCGAAGCCCGGCGGCGTGTTGGCGCTAGAATCGCCACCATGGAACTCGCCTCCACGGTACTGGACCTGGCCAATAGCGAGGACGCTGCGTCCATCGCGCGGCTGTCTCGAGACGAGATCGAGCGGGGGTTGGACTGGCGGTGGCGGCCTCCCGCGATCCGCCGCTTGATTGCGGCGCCGGAGGTGGCCGTGCTGTGCGCGCGCTGCCGGATCGAGTCGTCCAGGGAGAACCTCGAGCTGCTCGGTGGATTCGGCGTCATGGAGTTCGGCCTCGATCGCGCCCATCTCGTTTTGCTGGCGGTGGCGCCGAGACTGCGCCGCCGGGGTCTCGCTCGCCGCATGTTGCGCTGGCTGGAGAAATCCGCGCGTACGGCGGGGATCGGCGAGATCGACCTGGAAGTACGGGCGGACAATTCCGGCGCCAGGCAGTTCTACCTCGTCGAAGGTTTCAGCCGCGGCGAGTATCTGCCCGGGTACTACCAGGGCCGGGCCGCGGCCTACAGGATGAACAAGAAGCTCGGGTTCACCTAGCCCTGGCCATGGGTTCGATCAGGGCGCGATCGACCGTTTCGTTGCAGTGCAGAAATCCCCGGTGGCAATCGTACGCGTCGTCGCGGGGGAGACCGTTCCTGCCGCGCAGGTCGGTGGTGACGTAACCCGCCTTGCGGCTATCGACGGGTCGGCTCTCGGTGAACGCGAACGTGCCGGACGCGCTGCCCGTGGCCCAATTCCGTCCGAAGTACCCGTTCAGCCGGTTCTGGTTCGCGCCGGTGCTGCTGGACTCGGCGCGGACGCCGAGCGACCCGCCTTGGTAGTCCTTCTTCAGGACGACGTTGATCACTCCCGCCACCGCGTCGGAACCGTATATGGGGGCACCGCCGTCAAGGGCAATCTCGACGCGGTCGATCGCCGCGGCGGGGATGCCGCGCAGATTGGTGAGGAAGTTCTCCTCGCCCGCCGCCCCGGCCATCCGGCGTCCATTGACGAGAACGAGCGTGTTGGCGGAGCCGAGGCCGCGCAGGTTGGCCGTGGCGGTGCCGAGGCGCAGCGCACCGAGATTGATGTCCAGGCCGGAGCCCGCGCCTCCCCCGAGCGTCGCACCGTCGTGGCGATGTTCTGCGGGATGGAGCGGATCACGTCCTCGGCGGTGGTCAACCCCCGCCGCGCGATCTCGTCGGAATCCATGACGTCCACGCGGCTGGTGGTGTCGCCGTGCCGGAGCCGCGTACCCGTGACGACGACCTCCTCGATGTCTGCATCCGAGACTGCGGGTTGCGGCTCGTCTTCGGCAAGCGGCTGGTCCGACGCATTCTCCGCGCTGGATGCAGCCTGAGCAAGCACCAGGGCGATCAACAGGAGTGATTGTTTCGCGGGGGAGTCCGCGCGTGGCCCGTCCGGCGCGTATTCCAAAGAGGGGTGGTTCATGGACGTAATACCGGGTTACGTTTCCCACTTGAGTCTTTACCCGGCGGTTCGTCGCGTACGTCTGAAATGTGTTAAGTCACGCGATATTTTTGTGTTGTTTTAATTAGAATCGTGCCGAAGCTAGTGATCGCGAATAACACACGCGCTCGTCAAGGGCTTGTACACGCCCATCCCCGTCGAGGGCACCGGTGCCGGTTGGGCGCACCGTCTCCACCGGCATGCCGCCGAGCTTCGGCAGCACGTACCTGTCCACCGCCATCCGCCAGTTGCGCGCCGGGCTCTTCGTCCGCCAGGTCTCGAGCTTCTCCTTGAAGCACGCTTCCTCCGCCTATCCCCTCAGAACCAAGACCGAACCCGCGAGCGCCGCCACGACCCCGGCGGTGACCGTTGCCGAATCGCTGCCCGCGATGGCATCCACCAACGGGCGCCAGAGCAGCACAAGACCCAGGGCGACTAGCGCACCGCCGGCGGCCCGTCGCCAGCGTGCCCGGCGGTTCTGGCCGTCGATGGCGCTGGTGAGTTTCTCCATCGCCTCCCGCTGCGTGTTCGCGCGCCGGTCCACGTCGGTGAGCTTGCGCATCGCCGTCGCGACGATGTCGGGAATCTGGGGTAGCAGGCGGGGCAGTTCCACGGCGAGGGTGGGTGCGTGTTCGATGAGGTTGGCGAGCAGGGCGACGGGGCCGTAGCGCTCGCGCATCCAGGACTCCATGAACGGCTTGGCCGTATTCCACAGATCGAGGTCCGGATAGAGCTGGCGCCCCAGCCCCTCGATGTTGAGCAGAGTCTTCTGGAGGAGGACCAGCTGGGGTTGCACTTCCATGTTGAACCGCCGCGCGGTCTGGAATAGCGCGATGAGGAAATGGCCGAACGAGATCTCCTTCAACGGGCGTTGGAATATCGGTTCCAGCAGTTGCCGGATCACATCCTCGAACTCGCGCGGGTCGGTTCCGGGCGGGATCCATTCCGATTCGACATGCAGCCGCGCGATGCGTCCGTAGTCGCGGTTCAGGAAGGCGAGGACGTTGCGCGCCAGGTAGCTCTGGTCCTCCTCGCTCAAGGTCCCGATGATGGCACAGTCGATGGCGATGTAGCTGGGGTCTGCGGGATCTGTGATGTCGATGAAGATGTTGCCGGGGTGCATGTCGGCGTGGAAGAAATTGTGCTTGAACAACTGGGTGAAGAACGTCTCGACCCCGCGCTCGGCAAGTTTCTTCATATCCGTTCCGGCGGCTTTCAACGCGCCGATGTCCGAAATCGGGACCGCCCGGACGCGTTCCAGAACCAGAACGGACTTGCTGCACCGCTCCCAATAGACCTTTGGGACGTAGAGCAACTCGGAGCCTGCGAAGTTGCGCCGCAGCGTGGCCGTATTGGCGGCTTCCTTGAGCAGGTTCAGTTCGTCGAAGATCGTGCGTTCGTAGTCCGCGACCACGGCCTTGAGCCTTAAGCGCCGCGCGTCGCGGGAAATCCGCTCCAAGAGTCCCGCCATGGTGTGGATCAGCGCCAGGTCCTTCTCGATGACCCGTTCGATGTCCGGGCGGATGACCTTTACCGCCACTTCGTCGCCGTCGGCCATGGTTGCGGCGTGCACCTGTGCCAACGAGGCGGAGGCGATGGGCTCGGTGTCGAAGCTCTCGAACAGGGAAGCGATCGAGTTCCCGAGGCTCGCCTCGATGAGCCCAACCGCGACTTCCCCCGGGAACGGCGGCACTTGGTCCTGGAGCTTCGCCAGCTCATCGGCGTAGTCGGAAGGGAGGAGGTCGCGGCGGGTGGAAAGGATCTGTCCGAACTTGATGAAGATCGGGCCGAGTTTCTCGATGGCTTCCCGAAGCCGAACCGCGTCGGATTTTCCGGGCTCGGGGAGGAGCCGGAGCGGTGACAGCCGGTACCACCAGTGGTGGTTCGCGAAGCGATCGATATTGCGGTCAAGCCGGTATCTGGCGACCGTCAGCAGGATCTTCCCGACGCGCCGGATAAGGGTCATGGGTCTCGCCGGTTTTTGACGGCGTTCGCGAGGCCCTCCAAGGCCGATTCGGCAGCCTTCGCACCAAGCCGAACGATGTCGCCGAGATCCTCGAACACGAACTTCCCCGGCACCTCCCATCGCGGTCGGAACGAGTTCCGGAAATCCTCGAACAACGCCGTGTCGCCGAGAACCGCCGCCGTCTCTTCCGTGCCCGCCAGGGTCGTCGCCACGGCGGCAAGCGATCCCCGCACCGTCGCATCGGCCGGGCCGGTGCCCGTGTTGACCCGGACCGCACCGGGTGCGAAGTGAACGACGAAACGCCATTCGAGCGTCTCGATGGCGAGCGACCGGCCGGCCAGGCGTTCGCTGCATGCCCTCGCCGCCGGGTTTGCGGCGATCCCCGCCGTCAGCGCCAGCCGTGCGAGTTCGGCGAGTGCCGCGCTAGTGTGCCGCTTCATAAAGCAGTTGATGTTTGCGAAAGGTCGATTTCGTGCCAAGGACCTGCCTCGCGGGCTTGTTGAGGCGGCACATCCTCGCTTCACCGGCGCTATTCGCCTGAACGAGCCCCTCGGCATGTTCAACGCATGTGTGCCACAGGACACCAGGGTCCGGCAGTCTCGGGATGGTCACTTGACACCCCGGTGGATGGCCGCCGCGCCTGCCGCGAGATTCTGCACCTCGACCTCGGCGAAGCCCGCATCGGCCATCATCAATCGAAAAGCGCCCTGGTCGGGGTGCCGGTCTATGGATTCGACCAGGTATCGGTAGGGTGCGGCCGTGCCGGCGACCGCCGTTCCGATGATCGGCCAGGTGGCGCGAAACGCGTCGTACGCATTGGCGAGCAGTCGGTTTCGTACCCGGGAGAACTCAAGCACGACCGCCAACCCGCCTTTGCGCAGGACCCGGTGCATTTCTTTGAGGCCAGTTTCCTTATGGGTGAAGTTGCGTACCCCGAAAGCAACGATCACCGCATCGAAGCAGGCATCCGGGAACGGCAGCGACTCGGCGCGGGCCTGGACCGTTGCGAAGTTCGCGACCCCTTCATCGAGTAGGCGATCTCGTCCCTTCGCGAGCATCGCACGGTTGATGTCGGCGAGCACGACTCGACCCCGTTCGCCGAGAATCGGGGCGGTCAAGGCGGTCATGTCGCCGGTGCCGCCGGCAAGATCGAGAACTAGCTGTCCGGGGCGCAGGCGCGCCATCTCGACCGCCACCCGCTTGAACAGCCGGTGGGTGCCGAGGGACATGATGTCGTTCATGGCGTCGTAGCGGTCCACGACGGCGTCGAAGACCCCGCCGACGCGGCGCGTCTTCTCCGTCGGCGTCACCCGCTCGGTCCCGAAATCCACCGTCTTGTCCATGGCGCTAGTGTAGCGTCAGCCCGGAGCGCCGGCCGAGGCGCAGGGGCGGGGCTTGTCCCCGCCCGCATCGTCCCCGCCCGCATCAGGCACGGCGGCTGAGACGGCTCGGGACGGGACAACGCCGCCTGACCGCTCGCGCGCGCCCGCAAGGGCGCGCCCTCGCCGTCCGGCCCCAGCCCCCACCGCCCCTGGACTCCGCGCCTTGCCGCACTTCGTGCCGCTGCGGCGCAGACTCCGGGGCCCGTCCCCTACGTGCGCGGTGTCCACCGGCCCACCGGGATCGCGGGCAGCCGCGACGCGTTCTTCTCCTCGAGCTCGTCGAGATAGCGTTGCCAGTAGTCCGGTTCGTTGTCGGCGAGGTCGCGCAGGAAGCTCCAGGAATAGATCCCTGTGTCGTGGCCGTCGTCGAATACGATCCGGATCGCGTAGTTGCCGACGGCTTCAATCCGGTCTATGCCGACGTATTTCATGCCCGTCTGGAGCACCCGTTCGGCGTCGCTATGGCCGCGTACCTCGGCGGACGGCGAGTAGACGCGCAACAGCTCAGCGGGCAACGTCGCGGATTGCCGGCCCGCGTAGGTCAGCTCCAGGGTCTTGGAGGTCTTGTGGTAGGTGATTCCGGTGGGGTTCACAGGATGTAGCGGGACAGATCCTGGTCGCGGGCGATGTCGGCCAGGTGGCCGTCCACGTAGGCGGCGTCGATCACCGTCGAGCCCTTGCCGTCCCCGGCTTCGAAGGAGACCTCGTCGAGCAGTCGTTCCATCACCGTGTGCAGGCGGCGCGCGCCGATGTTCTCGGTGTGCTCGTTGACTTCGCAGGCGATCTCGGCGATGCGTACCAGGGCCTCGTCCTCGAACTCGATGGTCACGCCCTCGGTTTCGAGCAGCGCCTTGTACTGCTCGGTGAGCGAGGCGTCCGGCTCGGACAGGATGCGACGGAAGTCCTCTGCCGTCAGTGCCGCCAGTTCCACCCGGATGGGCAGGCGCCCCTGCAACTCGGGGATCAGATCCGACGGCTTGGCGAAGTGAAACGCCCCGGAGGCGATGAACAGGATGTGGTCCGTTCGCACCATGCCGTACTTGGTATTGACCGTGGATCCTTCGATGAGGGGCAGCAGGTCGCGCTGCACGCCCTCCCGGGAGACGTCGGCACCGACGCCTTCGCTGCGCTTGGCGACCTTGTCGAGTTCGTCGAGGAAGACGATGCCGGTCTGCTCCACCGCGTCGATGGCCTGGGTCTTCAACTCGTCCTCGTTGACGAGCTTCATCGCCTCTTCTTCGCAGAGGCGGCGCATGGCATCGCGGATCTTCAGCCGCATCTGCCGTTTCTTCTGCTGCATGTTCGAGAACATGCTCTGCAGGTGCCCCGTGAATTCCTCCATTCCGGGCGGCGCCATGATCTCCACGCCGATTGCGGCGTGGTCGATCTCGATGGTGACCTCCTTGTCGTCGAGTTCGCCGTTGCGTAGTCGCTGGCGGAACATCTGCCGGGTGGAGGAGTTGTCGCGGGGGGCCTCCGGGTCTGGCCCGAAGTGCCGTTCCATCGCCACGTCAGCCCGTTTGGCCAACTTCTCGGCGATTTCCCGCATCGGTTCCTTTGACGTGGCGGCCTCCGGAACGCCGCGCGGCTCCGGCAGCAGCGCGTCGAGTATGCGGTCCTCCGCCGCGTCCTCCGCCCGTGGCTGCACCCGGTCCATGGCCTGTTCACGCAGCATCTTGACCGCGACGTCCGTTAGGTCGCGGACGATGGACTCGACATCGCGTCCGACGTAGCCCACCTCGGTGAACTTCGTCGCATCGAACATGATGAACG
>JAPOYW010000212.1:7912-8431 GCA_026706425.1 Gammaproteobacteria bacterium | reverse complement strand
GACCTTGATGAACGGTGCGTTGGCGAGCTTCGCGAGACGCCGGGCGATCTCGGTCTTGCCGACGCCCGTGGGGCCGATCATGAGGATGTTCTTGGGCGTGACCTCCTCGCGGAGTTCGTCGTCGAGCTGCATGCGCCGCCAGCGGTTGCGAAGCGCAATGGCGACGGCGCGCTTGGCCTGGTCCTGGCCGATGATGTGCTTGTCGAGCTCGTGCACGATCTCGCGCGGGGTCATCAGGGTCATAGTGTCTCGATGGTCGTGTGTCGGTTCGTGTAGATGCAGATTTCCGCCGCGATCTCGAGACTCTTGGCGACGATTTCGCCTGCCGACAGCTCGGTCTCGTTGAGCATGGCGCGGGCGGCAGCCTGCGCAAAGGGGCCGCCCGAACCTATGGCGATCAGCCCGCCCTCGGGCTCGATGACGTCGCCGTTGCCGGTGACGATGAGCGAGTTGTCGCGACCGGCGACCGCCAATAGCGCTCCGATCGGGTGCTACGCCGCCTCGAAGCGCTATTGGCGG
>JAPOYW010000212.1:0-7902 GCA_026706425.1 Gammaproteobacteria bacterium | reverse complement strand
GCGCCAGTCCTTGGCGAGTTCGACGGCGGCGCGGGTGAGGTTGCCGTGGTACTTGTCGAGTGCCCCCTCGAATCGTTCGAACAGCGTGAAGGCGTCCGCCGTCCCGCCGGCGAAACCCGCCAGAACGGGGTGATCCCGCAACCGGCGCACCTTGACGGCGTTGCTCTTCACGATGGTGTTGCCCATCGAAACCTGTCCGTCGCCGCCAAGCACGACATCGGGGCCGCGTCGGACGGAAACGATGGTCGTTCCGTTGAACTGATCCACGGGGTTGGTTGCTTGAACGGGGAAACGGATAGTGGGCAGTACCTAAGCGAAATTCAACCGTTGCGAGGTCCGCGTGGCCGGACCGGCCATGGGGCGCCTTTGCGGGACATGCGCCACGACGCTCGTCGGATGTGCCGTGCGTGTAGCGAAGGTATGTCGCCTGACACCCACCCTTCGACCACCGCGCCTCGTTTGTCTGGGGGAGCGGCGCCGTGGACGAAGCGTGGAAAACGCGCCGCCTCTGGTGTTCCGTTCGAGGTGGGCGGCATTCCGGACCGTGGCGGCGACTGGGGGGAGGAACATCGCCCTTTTCATTGGCCGCGGAGATTTCGCCGATTCGCACCAATCGCACGGCGCCCGCCCGGGCGCGGGCCGGCGGCGGGCGCGCAGGTCGCGGGTTGCGCTCCGGTCGCGGGAGGACATACCCCGCGACTGCCCGGTGCTGGTGACCCTGCGCGTGCTCGACGACGTGCCGGCGAGGCTACTGCAATCCGGCAACAACTGACTTGTACGCCTATGGGGTTCTTAGGGTCGGCGCATGACGCAGATCGTGGCACCCGCTAGAGTCTCCTGCTGGACAGACCAAGCGATGTGACTCCATGCACCGGAAATCCGCGAATCCCGTGACTCACCAAGGAGCTTGTACCGCAGACCAGGCGCGTAGTGGCATGGCAAGGCCCATCCTCCCAGGGCCGTGGAGGCTGGGGCCAGGCACCGAGCCTGCGAAGCGCTTGGCGGCGCATTCGTCGGCGCGAGTCGCCATGGTTGCCCTGCTATCCGCGTCCGCCGCCGCCGACGACGTTGTGCATTTCACGAACGGCGACCGTTTGACGGGGGACCTCGTCGACGCCCCGGCGGACCTTGTCGCCATCGACGTGCCCGAGGTCGGAATTGTGACCGTGCCACGGACGCGGGTGGAGCGGGTGGAAGTCGGGGACCCGGCGCCATTTCAAGCCGCGGAAGCCGTTGGAGAATCCACGGACGGCACCTCGACTGTTGCGGTCGAGGCGGGTAGCCGCTGGCAAGCCCGTGCCGATCTGGGTGTGGCGGTCGCGACCGGCAACACGCGCGCCGCCGACCTCAACTTCGTTGCCGGCGTCGAGAGGCACGGCAGGCGCTTCGACAACGTACTCGGCGTGGCCGTGCACAAGGCCCGGGCACAAGTGGACGCCCGGCGCACGAACTTGGGAACGACCACGACCAAGGATCAGGTCGATGTCGACTACAACCTGCGCTGGAAGTACCGCGATACCTGGTACGCCGTCGCGAATTTCGAGTACTTCCAGGATCCGATCAAGGACATCGACCAGCGGGCCACCACCGGCGCCGGTGTAGGTCACACCTTCTGGGAGACGGATCGCGGGGCGCTACGCACCGACGCCGGAGTCAGCCGAGTATTCGAGGAAATCCGACTGGGGCCGTTCGCAAACGGGGATGGGCCGAATGAGTCCGACAACAACCCGGCGGTCCGGTGGGGTCTGCAATTCAACCGTTGGCTCGTCGCCGATCGCCTGGAGTTGTTCCACAACAACCAATTGCTGCACATATTCGACAAGGAGCCCAGCTCGGTCTGGGACTCGGACACCGGTATCCGGTTCCACGTGAACAGCCGTTGGCTTGCGGCATTGCGCGTGGATCTGCAGCACGAAACCGCGCCGTCGGCGGGGCGGCGGAAGACCGACTCCAGCTATGCCGTGGCGGTGGGCGTCAAGCTGTAGCGGATCGAGTCGCCAAACGCGGGCCAACGTCGGTGTACTAGGTGGCGGGCGCTGCCGCCGACAGGGGACGGGCCAGGATCTGCGCGGGGATGTCCCGTTCTCGAAGATGACCCAACGCCTCTTGCGCGTCGGGTTCGGTGGAGTACGGTCCGACGAGCACCCGGTACCAGGCTCCGCCCAAGTCCCGCGGGATCGTCGAGAGGCTGACGGGCAGCCCGTCCAGCATCAGTTCCGCCTGCATTACCTGGGCATCTTCCTCGCGGAGGAACTGCGCGGCATGCAGAACGTATTCCTTGGGTCCCGAACGGGCGACAGGAGGTTGATCAACAGGCGCGACGCCGGTCTTGACCTCGGTGTTGGGCAGCACGTCCATGAAGACCCAATCGACGTTCGTCGCAACGGGCTCCGCGACAGGTGTCGCTTCGGCGGTTGTGCCGATCGACGACGGCGTTCCGGACTGGTAGGTGATGGCAAGCACAACCGCCCCGCCCAGTACCACGCCGCCCATGAAGGAACCGAAGGAAGAACCACCGTCTCGACGCGACCGGCGACCGCTGGACCTGCTCCGTGGTTTTCGTTTCGCTGGAGGCATACGGCATCACATCCATGTCTGCCAAGTGTCCCGATCATACCCTTGGCCGGCGCCAAACGCCAAAGCAAGCCGAAGCCGTGACGGCGATCGCCAGCCGGGCTAGGCCGGTCAGTGCGCGGGCGGCAGATCCAATGCCGGGTTGCGGTCGAAGAAACCCACCGGCTGAAGCGTGAACCCGCACTTCTCGACGGGCATTACCGGCCAGTCCTCGGGCCTCGGCAGGTGCGTCGAGCCGACGGTGTGCCAGAGCACCACATCCGTGTCTTCGACGCTGCGGTCGTCGGCGGTCCAGGCGGGCAGGCCATCGCCGCCGGGATTCAGGTTGGGATGGTCGCCGGCGGCACACAGCTCCCCGGGGTCGTACCGCGTCACCCAGAGGTTGTAGCGCGAGAATCCCGCGCGAGCCGCGACCCGGGATCCGGGGTCGGCCAGCAACGCCGGCGTCGGGCCGGGTAGTAGCCGATAGCCGACCGGACCGCCGAGACGGTTCCGTCGGGCCGGATTGACCACCTTCCAGGATCTCGATCGTGCGGGGTCAACGCACCGCCGTGCCGACGACTCGCTGGCGAGCAGGTCGGAACGGATTCGAAAGGCGGTTCCGTCGGGATTGCCGGGACCGGTTGGCACCGCCTGGGTATTCAGCTCGTAGACGCTGTTGGATTGGCCGTCCAGGTCGAAATCCAGCCGGAAGCAGAAAAGGTGTTGATGCACGGGCGAGGCGAGGTTGGGTGCCACGAGAGGTGCGAACTCGTCCCGCTGTTTCCCGTCGCGGACGGCCGAGACGCCCACGATGCCGGTCAGCTTGATCTCCATTTCGATGCTGCCGTCGAGATAGAGATACCAGTAGAAGCCGTATTCGTAGTTGCCGACGGTGTGGAAGGAACTCACCACCAGTCGGCGCGAGCGCCTCGCCTCGGTGGTTTGGGAGTGGCCGTCGTGGTGCTTCCAGAGGATGCCGTTGTCTTCCTCGTGAAGGCAGATGGCGTTCGGAACGTGTCGCGCCGCGCCATCGGGCTTCACCGCCACGTGATCGAGGTAGCGGATTTCTCCCAGGCAGTCGCAGCCGAGCACGAGGGAATTGGCGCAATTGCCGATGCTGGCTTCGCCGGCGTCCAGCACATGCTTCCAAACATGCATCGGATCCGTGTCGCCGTAGGGGACGATCATCTCCGACAACGCCGCGCGGTGCAGGATCGGACGCATCTGGTCGCCGTCGCGGTAGCCGAGTTGGTGGAGAACCAGCCCGTTCGTTGGGTGCATGGCGACCCGGAACTCCCAGTTCTGCCAGGCGATGGCGTTGCCGTCGACTTCGAATCCCACCCCCTCGGGCTGGGTGATGGATAGCGGCTTCGGTGCGTCCCGGAGCCTCGGTTGGCTCGCCGCGTCGTATCGTCCGGACTCGGGCGGTAGCGGGATGTCGCCGTGGTCTTCGAGGTGGGCGACTCGCCCTGCGGTCAGATCCACGTGCGCGATCAGGCCCTGCACGGGACGGGCGTAGCCGTTGTCCGACTTATCCTCCCGTACGAAGCTGATGCAACGGTGGGCTCGGTGGCCGGCCGGGATGCTCGGGTGCGGGTAGCCGCTGGCCGGCCAGGGATCGATCTGGACGTTCTCGAAGTCCTCGATGCCGCGCCGTCGCATGGCCGCCTGCCAGTGGGGATCCTGCTTGGCGATCCGGACGGCGTTGACCACGTCGGCAAAGCCGATGGGTGCCTGCCCCTTCGTGATGCGCGACACCGCCACGTCGTTGGTATTGAGGTCGACGACAGCGTCGAAACCGCCGTCCGGTTGCTCGATGGGATAGTCGTAGCCGAGGAAACGCAGCTTGCGGGAAACCGGATCGCCTTGCCTGAATGCGCTGAGTTCGGCCTTGCCGGGTTCGACGAGGGCCACGGAGCAGAAACCGGCCCGTTCGGTCCAGGCCTTGCCCATCGCTTCGGCGATCAAGCCGGTGGCACGCTCGATCTCCGCGACCGTGGGCGGGTCGAGAGGGTGGGCGGCTGTGTTGCTCAAGTCTTTCTCGGCCATGGTGTCGACGGGTCCGGTATCGGGCTGGCGAGCACCCTACTATGCGTGAACGGACAACCGCCACCAAGATGGTGCGAACCTTCTTGGGTTTGACTGCGCCTTGTAGCGTGCAATGGTCGAATTGATGGACAACCTCCGGGACGAGGATCTGACGGAGCGGATCAACCGCGGTGAGCAGCAAGCCTTCGTCGTGCTCGTCCGGCGTTACGAGCGATCGCTGGCGACACTGATCGGCCGTCGGCTGGGCACGGCAGGGACGGTGGACGCGGTCGAGGATGTGCTTCAGGAGACCCTGGTGCAGGTATGGCGGGGACTTGCATCGCAGTCTCCCGGAAGTGTGCGCGCGTGGCTCTACCAGGTGGCGCGCAACCGCTGCAGCGACTTCCTGCGCTCTTCCGAGCGCCGGGAACGCCTCGTGGACGACGAATCGCTCGCGGTGATGGTCAACCGTCTCGGTGCCGCGGATGCGCGGCGGCGTCGTGTGGCGGCGGATGTCGTCGAGGCCTTCGAAGCGGTTCCGTTGCGTGAACGCGAGGCGCTCGAGTCGTTCTATCTGGACGGATTGAGCATCGCCGAGATCGCCGCCCGGCACCGCTGCGCACTGGGCACCATCAAGCGACGACTGTCGCACGGGCGCGACTGGGTTCGCGCCGAATTGGATATTGCTCCCACCAGGAGGGAAACTGCTATGAATACGGACAGTCGGGCCGAAGTCGCCCCGTTCCCGGCGACACGGCCGGTTATCGTTGTCGAAAGGCTGGCAACCAAGGCGACGCCGATCGACATGCGCGAACTCACTTGGTGGTTCGTGGTCCCGGAACTTCGCGATCAGGTGCGCTGGGCCGAGTACCAGCCCGTTCAGGGCGGAGCGACTTGGCGATTGACGGAAACCACGTCGATGAGGGCGGTACGACCCGCGGTGCTTCACGACCGCGACTGCGTGGAAATCGAAGTGGACGAAACGCACGAGACGGCAGACGGCCTGTTGGTCCCGACGCCAACGGACTGCCATACCAAGGTGTGGGGCCGTCTGACCGACACGGAGGTCGAATGGCTCGGGATCGAACGGCTGGCACCCGACGGGACGCGAAAGCTCGATACCTTCCTGGACGACGGCTTCGAGTTGGATTGGGGCGCGTGTCCACGGCATGTCGAGGTCGGCGAATGGTTGGTTCAAGAGCCGAACGGTAGCTTGAAACGGCAGCCAGACAGTCCCGTGGTGTTCGCGGACGGCGTATTCGCCGTGCGGGTCGGGAGTCGGACGTTCAACTGCACCCGCGTCGTGGAGATGGAGAAGGACGTCACGGAACTAGACGTCGTCATCCTGGCGTATGTGGACGATGGCGGGCGAACCGTCCTGTTCCGTCGCTACGACGGCGATCGTCGCACCCCGCATGATGGTTCGCCGCCGCGCGGGGATTTGCTGCCCCAGGCAGACCGGCTCGCGATCGACGGCATGACCTTCGTGCACAGCTACGACTACCTGACCGCTGCCGCCTGCGACCTGTAACGTTCGTTGCCGCTTGGCGACGCGGGGTACCATGGGCGCTGCTTCGCCATGAAGGACGACCGTGACCGGCCTCGCGTTTGCCACCGCCTCCGACATCGCCGAACGCATTCGCCGCCGCGAACTGGGATCCCTCGAGGCGACCGACTACTTCATCGACCGCATCGAACGACTCGACGGCGACGTGAACGCCGTCGCGGTGCGCGACTTCGACCGCGCCCGGGAGGCGGCCCGCGCTGCCGATCGGGCGGCACAACCCGCAGGGGCGCTCCACGGTGTGCCGATGACGGTCAAGGAGGGGTACCACCTCGCGGGCCTGCCGACCACGTTCGGCTACCCGGAACTCAAAGGACAACACGCCGGACTGGGATTCGGACTGCGTGGTGCGCTACAAGGCGGCGGGCGCCGTCTTGCTGGGCAAGACCAACATGGCCTACGCCGGCGCGGACTTCCAGACCTACAACGAGGTCTACGGCACCACCAACAACCCTTGGGACCGCGACCGGATTCCGGGCGGTTCGTCCGGCGGTTCGTCGGCGGCGCTGGCGGCCGGCCTGACCCCGTTGGAGGCCGGCTCGGACATCGGCGGGTCGATCCGGAATCCGGCCCATTTCTGCGGGGTCTACGGGCACAAGCCGACCTTCGGCATCGTCTCGCAGACGGGGCACTCGACCATGCTCACGCCGGGTCCGCCGACGGATCTCGTGGTCTGCGGACCCATGGCACGCTCGGCGGAGGACCTGGCGCTGTCGCTCGACATCGTGTCCGGTCCGGCAAACCTGGACGCGCCCGGTTGGCGTCTTGACCTGCCGCGACCGGGCAGTTCGCGTCTGGCCGACTTCCGCGTCGCGATCTGGGCGGACGACGACAACAGCCCGGTGGACCATGAGATCGCCGACCGCGCCGCCGCCATCGGTGAGACGCTGTCAAGGCTCGGGGCGCGGGTATCGGATACCGCCCGGCCCGCCATCGACGCCCGCCGCGGCTACGAGACCTACCTCGAACTCCTGCACTCGGTGATGGCGGCCGGCGTGGGACCGGAGAAATACGAGAAGAACCAGCGCTACGCGGCCGAGACGGATCCGGCGGATCGGTCCGATCGGGCGATCATGTCCCGCGCCATGGTCTTGAGCCACGCCGGCTGGCTCGGTGCGAACGGTCGCCGCGAACGTGGGGATACCGAGTGTCCGGGAGGTGGGGTTTCGGGAGTGGCATTCACCATGCCAGCTGGATCGTGGCCAACTGCCTCGTAACCGAGGGCGGCGAACCCAGGCAACCCGCCGAGGGAATCTACCGGGCTACGCTTTGGTGCACGACCAAGTCCTTGTCGGAGACGGCCTTGATCAGTTGGCCGAGTTTCTCGACGGTAGGCACGGAAGTTCCGTGTTCGTAGCGTGCGTAGGCGTTGCGGGACTTCACGCCGAGGCGTTGGGCCGCTTGGGCGAGAGAAAGGCCGCTTCGCTCCCGTTGTCGTCGGAGCACCAATCCAATCATGCCCCGGACGTCGGTTGAGCTAACCTCGAAGTCGCCTCCCTTCCCAGGATGCACGACAGCGCTGAATCCTGGTCGGTTGGCTAGCGACTCAACCAGATCCTTGGCCATCTCAAGGGCTTCCCGTTTAGTGCGCCCCTGCGTCATGGCATCGAGCAGCGGTACTTCGGCAAGCCAGAACTTCCCGTCCTCGTACACGTTGCCGATCAATCGCATCTCAGTGCCGCTCCCTGACTCTCTTGATGATCGAATTCGCCAGTTTCTCGTTGATCTCTCGATGGCGCGTTAGGGCGTCCTCG
>JAPOYW010000378.1 GCA_026706425.1 Gammaproteobacteria bacterium | reverse complement strand
ACGATCAGCAGTTGCCCCAAGCCGTTCACGCGGAAAATCTGCTCGGTGATGATCGCGCCGCCGAAGATGGTCGGGATGCCGAGCGCAATCATCGTCACCACCGGGATCATGCTGTTGCGCAGCACATGGACGAGGAGGACGGCGCGCTCCCGCATCCCCTTGGCGCGCGCCGTGCGCACGTAGTCGAGATTCAGGTTGTCGAGCACGGACGAGCGCATGAAGCGGCTCAGCTGGGCGGCGTTGTAGAACGCCAGCACCATCACCGGCATGATGATCTGCTTGATCTGCACCCAGAAGCTCGCCAGATCGGTGACCCGGTGCGTCGTGTCGTAGATCGACGGCAGCCACTCCAGCATCACGCTGAACAGGATGATGGCGACGAGGCCGGTGAAGAAGGTCGGCACGGAGAATCCCACCATGGATACGAACGTGCCCACCTGGTCGAACCACGAGTACTGCCGGTAGGCCGAGACGATCCCGATGGGCAGTGCGATTAGTATGCCGACCACGTACGACAGGCCAACGACCCACAAGGTCTGCGGCATCCGCTCGGCGATGATGTCCACCACGGGACTCCGCGTCGCGTACGAGATCACACGAAACCGCTCGCTCGAGTTGCCGATCTCGATCCCGAAGGCCTGCTCGATCAGGTTCAGCGGTTCGTTGACGAAGAACTGCTCCATCCATTTCCCGTAACGGACGAGGAACGGTTCATCGAGGCCGAACGACTCGCGGATCTGGGCCCGCACTTCTGGCGGGATGGTGAGCGGCAACTGGCCGGTCGGGTCGCTGGGCGCCAGGTCGAGGAGCGCGAAAACCACGAAACTGATCGCGACGAGCGTCGGCACCGCGAACAAGAGGCGACGAGTAATGTAGCGGATCATCGGGCCGAAGTTTGTGTGGCGATGCCGGTTCGCCCCCGCGAATCAGGGCGCGCTAGCGATGCCAATCCTCGATGTTCCACAATTCCGAATCCCACGGGTTGATGCGTACGCCCTTGAGCGACTTCGAACGCGCGGAAGCGGTGGCGCGCCAGACCAAGGGAATCAGGAACTGGTTCTGCACCACGATATCGTTCATGCGTTTCGCGATCTCGTAGCGTTCCTCGCCGTAGGGGGTCACCGCCAGGCGTTCGACCAAGGCGTCGAACTCCGCGGAACACCCGCGCGACATGTTGGTACCGAGCCACTGATTGTCCGGACCCGGAGCCTCGTCGCACGTCCATGCCGCCATGTAGAGTTCCGGGTCGGTGCCCTGAAAGTTGCTGGTGTACATCTCGATGTCGGCATAGAACTTCTGGTAGGTGTCGGGGCTCGCCGGATCGCCCCCGAAGAACACGCCCCCGTCGATGTTGCGCAACTCGGTCTCGACGCCGATCTCCTGCCACATCTGCTTGATCAACGCCTGGGTGCCTTGGCGGACGGAATTGGTGGAGGTCTGGTAAAGCAACGACAGCCGGATGCCGTCCTTGGACCGCACACCATCCTCGCCGCGCTCCCACCCAGCCTCGTCGAGGATCCGGTTCGCCTCTTCGGGATCCGCCACCCGGCAGTCTTCATTGGCGGTCGAGGCGAATTCGGCCGGTGCCGGCACGATGTTGCAGGTTACTCGTCCAGTGGGGCCGTAGCCCGTTTCGATCAACACGTCGCGGTTGATGGCCAAGGCCAGCGCACGACGCACAACGGGGTCCGACAGGAACGGATGAGGATTGGTGCCGTCGAGGTGCAGCGAGCGTCGCTCCGGCCCAAGGCTCGAGTCCGCATTCGTCTGGTTCACTACCAGCCGCTCGACGTTGGTACCGAACCCAACGACGACTTCCCCTTCGCCGGCAGCCATCATCTGTTCGAGGATTTCGGGTTCCACCTGCAGATTCCATGCGTAGTCGTATTCGCCCGTCTCGAGCACCGCGCGCGCGGCGGAGGCGGCATCGCCGCCGCCTTTCAACGTCACGGTTTTCATCCAGGGTTTGCCAGGCTCGCGGTAGCGTTCGTTGGCGGAGTAGCTGATCACGTCGTTGGCTCGGAACTCGTCGACTTTGAACGGGCCCGTGCCGACGGGACCGAAGTTCTCCACCGTGCATTCCGGTGCCCGCACACCCATGCAGTGCTTGAACTGCTCGTACTGGATGATCGGG
>JAPOYW010000684.1:2846-20934 GCA_026706425.1 Gammaproteobacteria bacterium | reverse complement strand
CGGGTTTTCTGGGCCTGGGCCATTGCACAGCGCAGGCGAGGAACCGACCAGTTCGCAACCATGACCCTTCCCAGCGTGCTCACCGCGACGGACTCCGGCGGGCTCATGGTCGAACCCGTGCGCGAGACCGAACTGCTGCGCCGAGACTCCCGCGAAACGGCGGCTGTGACGCTCGACGACGACGAACGGCTCTTTCCGACGCTAGCCGGCCATTGCCTGGAACTTCGATTGGCCATCCAGCCCCGCGGCGCACGGCGCGCGGGCTTGAGTGTCCGGGCGGCGCCGAACCGCATCGAGGAAACGCGAATCGTCTACGACGCCGCGGCACGCACGCTTTCGATCGACTCCACGCGGTCCAGCCGGGACCCCGCCGTATTCCGCTCGTTCCCCATGGCCACCCGGGCGAAGAAGCGAGACCACCCGGTCCAGACGGCACCCTGTCCCCTCGACGAGGACGGCATGCTTCGCCTCGCCGTATTCCTGGACGCGTCGATCATCGAGGTCTACGCCAATGATCGGTGCAAGTTGACCGGTCGAATCTACCCGACCCTGGCGGCTAGCCGCCAGACGCGCTTGTTCGCCGAGGGCGGACTAGCCGCCTTCTCGCCGGTCCAAGCCTGGGACATGGCACCCCTGGTCTATTCGACGGACGAATCGCCCACCGAGGGCGTGCCGTCGCCGCGCTGTCGAATGCCGACGGCGATGAGCTAAGGTGACCGTTCCCCGCTGAAGCTGTGAGGACTCACCATGACGACGCCCTACCCCGACCATCCCCAACTCAAGGGGAACTATGCGCCGATTCGCATGGAGTGCGACATCGACGACGCGATCGTGCGCGGTGAACTGCCCAAGGATCTCGACATCACCTACTACCGCAACGGCCCGGATCCGCAGTTTCCGCCTCGCCGCGACCACCACTGGTTCGCCGGCGACGGCATGCTGCACATGTTCCACGTCCAGAACGGTCGGGTTCGCTACCGAAACCGCTGGGTGCGCACCGGCAAATGGAAGGCGGAACGGCGCGAAAGGCGCAGCCTCGTCAATCCGTTCAACCCGCTGCAGAACGACCGTGCCGCGCGGGGTGTGGAAGACGACGGGCTCGCCAACACCAATATCGTCTGGCATGGCGGCAAGCTGCTGGCCCTCGAGGAAGCCCACGCACCGTTCGAGATCGATCCGGAGACGCTCGACTCCATCGGCGCCTGGCGGTTCGGCGACCACCTCGACGGTCCCGTGACCGCGCATCCCAAGATCGATCCCAAGAGCGGCGAGATGCTTTTCTTCGGCTACATGGCGTCGGGCGTGTTCAGCAAGGACGTGAGCTACCACACGGTCGATGCATCCGGGACGCTCACTCGGTCCGAGCGCTTCAAGGCGCCTTTCGCCAGCATGATGCACGACTTCATCGTCACCGACGAACACGTCGTGTTTCCCGTATTCCCGGTCACCGCCAGCCGGACCCGGGCGATTCGGGGCAAACCCGTGTTCGCGTGGGAACCGGACAAGGGAACCCACCTCGCCGTCATGCGCCGCGATGGCTCCGTCGCCGACATCCGCTGGTTCGAAACCGACCCCTGCTTCGTGTTCCATCCCATGAACGCCTACACGGATGGGAATCGCATCGTCGCCCACTTGATGCAGTTCGAGGAGGTCCCATTGTTCCCGAACGTCGACGGGACGCCGACGGCACCGCCCCAAGCGCGTCTGACGGAATGGATCATCGACCTCGCCGACAACGCCAACGGCGTGCAGCGACGCCGGCTCGACGACACGACCGGGGAGTTCCCGCGCTTGGACGAACGTTTCGCCGGCACGACCTACCACCACGGCTACTACGCGGCGGCGTCCAATGGCAGCAATGACCTGACCCTCAACAGCATCGTGCACCACGATTTCGGAAGCGGCCGACACGCCCGTTACGTGCTCGCAGACGGCGATACCACCGGCGAGCCGGTGTTCGTCCCGAAGTCGAGGGACGCCGCCGAGGGGGACGGCTACCTGCTAAGCGTCGTCCATCGCGGGCGCGAGAACCGCAGCGACCTCGCGTTCTTCGATGCCGAGAACCTCGGCGATGGACCGATCGCGTGTGCCGAGTTGCCGCACCGGGTTCCCTACGGCTTCCACGGCAATTGGAAGTACAACGACGCGGCCTGACGCAACGTTGGGCACCCCGCGCCGCTACGGTCCGCCTTACGGAAAATACGCGCTCGGAAGGACTTTCTCGAAGGTGAGGCGGAGACCCTCAACGGCTGTGGCGGCTAGCTCCTGGTTCCATCCCAACGTGCGCGAAGCACGGTAACCTTCCGAGGTCGGGTCGGTGTACACGGAGATGCTTCGTGCACGCACGTCAACGAGCCACGCTTCGGGTACGCCCGCCGCCGCGTAACGCGGCATCTTTTGCTCACGGTCGAACTCAAGCGACGAATCCGCCACCTCGATCGCGATGAGAATTTCCTCCGGTTGCGGATGGCGGCGCAGATAGAGCCGGGAATCGCGACTGACGACCGCCAGGTCCGGTTCGGGCTGGGTGTACCTCGTTAGCTGGACGGATGACTGCACCCGCAGGCGCACCGCCGGGTCAAGCAGACCCGGAAGGATATTGGCCAGTTCGTTAACGATCCCCGCGTGCTCGGACCCCATTGGCGGCATTTCGACAAGCACTCCATCGATGAGTTCGACGCGGTCGTCGGCCGAGAGAATTCCCACCTCGCACATCTTGGCGAAGTCATCCACCGTGAGGCGGCGGCGTTGCGGTTTCTTGACCAACGACGTCTTCGATGAAGCCAGTCCGGGAACCCCGATCATAGCAAACGCGCCTTCCTTCACCCGGCCGTGGCCGACGACCATAGGCTCCACTTTACGCACGCAAAACCGACAGGTATGCAAGCCAACGACCCCAAGCCACGTGCGAAATCTCTCAAACGCCGTCGCGGGACTCAGTCAGAAGCCATCTCCCCGGTCCAGATAGGCTTGCTCTTCAGCCGTGCTCGCACGCCCGAGGATAGCGTTGCGGTGCGGGAATCGACCGAAACGTGCGATGACGTCTCGGTGAGCGTGGGCATAGGGCACGAAGTCCGCTGCGAATTCGCGCCAACGCGGTGGTGCTTCCGCAGCGAGGGATTCAAATAGCACGACTGAGCGCTCCTGATCCGCCTGATGCTCGCTGTGCTCGAAGGGATGGTAGAGAAACGCCCGTCCGGGAATGGCGAGTTCGCGGTCGAAACCGTGCTCGACCGCACGTCTTGTAACGGCCAATGCAACCGGGTCGCCCGCAAACGCATCTGCCGTTCCTCGGTACGCGTTGCGCGGAAACTGGTCGAGCAGGATCACCAAGGCCAAGGCGCCTTCGGGCGTTTCTGCCCAACCCGCAAACGCGCCTCGTTGCGTCTGTTCGATCATGGCACCGAATCGGCCCCGGATTTCGGCATCGAAGCCGTCATCCGTGATGTACCAGCGCTTCGCTGCCCGGGCGACCGACTCGGGGTCATCCGGCGCAGGACCCAGCCAGAACTCGAGAACCTCTGTCGGCGTCATTGGCGCTCTCACAGCCAAGGCAACTATTGCGCTACAGTAGTCGATCCCTCCAACGGAGACACCGTCTTGGCACCTTCCGCGTCCGAACAATCCCTCGCCGAGACCGACGAGAACAACGCCTGGCGTCTCTCTACGCCCGGCATCGAAGGCTGGAGCCGCACCGCACGGCCGGACGACCCCAACAAGTACTTCATGGTGTCGACGGATGGTCATGTGCAGGAGCCCGCCGATCTGTGGCGTACCCGGATCGACACGAGGTACCGCGACCGACTGCCCGGCGTCGCCGTCGACGCACACGGCCGCAAATACCAGAAGACCGAGGGCTTCCGACCCGTGCGCATCCGCAACATCGTCTTCGACGGGGAAGACCGGTTGCGCAACGGCGCGGGGGAGACGCCGGAACAACGCCTCGCCGACCTCGCCGAGGACGGCGTCGATGCGGAGGTGCTCTTCCCCAACAAGGGACTCACCATCTGGGCAACGCCGGATGCCGAATTCAGTCAAGCCATGTGTCGCGTCTGGAACGACTGGGCCTGGGAGGTATTCGGCGCCTACAACGACCGGCTATCGCCGATGGGCTGCATCGCCTCCGCCGATCTCAACGGGGCGATCGAAGAGATCCAGCGCGTCGCGGCCCTCGGGTTCCGCGGTTTGGCGCTGCCCTGCAAGCCGGTCTGGGGACCGCCGGACCACGAGCACTCGAACTACAATCTTCCCGAGTTCGATCCGCTGTGGGCCTGCATCACCCAGGTTGACCTCCCGATAACGTTCCACGTCTCGACGGGGCGCGATCCCCGAACATCGCGGGGCAACGGCGGCGCCGTGGTCAACTACGCGGTCCATTCGCTGGCGCCGACCATGGAACCCATCGCCAACCTATGTGCTTCCGGCGTTCTCGAGCGCTATCCCGACCTGCGTTTCGGCAGCGTCGAGGCGGGCATCGGGTGGGTGCCCTGGACGATCTGGGCGCTCGACGAGGCGTACCGGAAACACCACATGTTCGTCCGTCCCAAGCTCAGGCGGCTGCCGAGCGACTACTTCCGGCAGTGCGGATTCGCGACCTTCCAGGAGGACAAACCCGGACTGGATCTTGCCCGGGAGCACAACCTAGTCGACAACTTCCTATGGGCCAACGACTACCCGCACCACGAAGGCACGTGGCCCCATTCGGCTGAAGCGATCGAACGAACGATGGGTCAACTGACCGACGCAGAGCGTGCGAAGATTCTCGGACTGAATGCCGCCCGCGTGTTCCGGTTCCCGATACCAGAGCGTTATCACGGCCAGGAGGACGTCAGGGCGTTCCTGAACGACTAGAGCACAAGCCGTTAAGCGTTCGTTCAGCATCAACGTGGGAGTATTCGGGGCGAACATTCGCCCTGCCCTGCGTGGCAAAGGAGACCAGATGGCCCCGTTGCGAGTCCGCTTTGCGTTGACCAGCGTCCTCGTCACCTCCGCCCTAGCCCTAGGCGGATGCGTGTTCGTGGTCGAGTCCGACTCCCACTACCGCTACGGCAGACTCCATGGCAGCGCGTCCCTGGACGCGATCCAGCCAGGCGTCACGACCCGGGCGTGGATCGTCGAAAACCTCGGCCAGCCGAGCAGTACCTACTTGAACGAGGCAGGCAACGAGGTGCTGAGCTACCTCACCGTCCGAGAGCAGGACACGGAAGTGGCGTTCTTGTTCCTGTTCAACATCGACGTGTCCGAGGAGGAGGTCAAGACGCTGCACATCGAGATCGAGGAAGACTGGGTCAAGTCGTTCTGGCTTGAACGTCCGTAGGGGGCGGGCTTCCTCGGCGTGATGCTCTTCGGCATGGGGCGTGTTTCGAAGTCCCTGCACGTGGTCGCGACCGGCATCGTGGCTGCGGGTACGCTGGTGTCGGCCTTCTGGATCCTTGCGGTGAATTCCTGGATGCATACACCCGCCGGTTTCTCCATCAACGACGCAGGCCAGTTCGTTCCGGATAGCTGGTTCGCCATCGTGTTCAACCCGTCGTTCCCATTTCGCCTCGTACACATGGTCCTCGCCGCCTATCTGACGACCGCCCTCGTCGTGGGTGCGGTCGGCGCCTTTCGCCTGTTGCGGGAGCGAACGAATGCCGAAGCCCGCAAGATGTTCTCCATGGCCATGTGGATGGTCGCGGTGGTGGCCCCGCTGCAAATCGTGGCCGGCGACCTGCACGGCCTCAACACGCTTGAGCATCAGCCCGTCAAGGTCATGGCCCCGCCCCCACCGCCCGAGGACTACACGCCTTGCAGCGGCACTTCGTGCCGTTGCTCGGCGCGGATTCCTCGGCCCGTCCCCTACGCCAGACTCTCGTCAGTCGCCGTCCCCGACTAGACGTCTTCGATAACGCGGTACCACTCCCAGCGCAGGCCGTCCGGTTCCCGGGCCCAGACCTTGTTCTGGCGGGCGTGGCAGCACGTCGTGTCGTTCTCGTTGAAGTGCTGGATGCCGCCCGCGCTGACGCGCTCCCTGGCCTCGCCGACGTCGACCTCGTCGAACACCTCCACGCCCAGATGGTTCAGCCGTTCCGGCGCATTTGGCTCTTCGAACAGCACGAGCTTCAAAGGTGGCTCGTCGATCGCGAAGTTGGCATAGCCCGGTTTCACCTTCGCGGGCGCAACGCCAAACATCTTCGAGTAGAAGTCGACGGCCGTGCCGAGGTCGCGAACATTGAGGGCGAGTTGCAGCCGCATCACGACGCGCCGGCAGCGGGAGGTTCCCGAAGTTCAACGCCTCGGGCCACGAAGCTGATCTGCACCGCCGTCCCGTCCGGCTGCTTCTGCAAGGTCGCGCCTTCGCCGACGAGGTGGTCGACGTCGCGCTTCGACAAGTGCTCCCGGACGAACTCGCCTTCGAGGCGCGCCGTCCAGCCCATCGAGTCCTTCGGCACGAAGAAGCCGTAGTTCTCGAACGTCACTCGCACACCGCGGCTCTCGCCCGATGGCATCAACTCCATCCAGCATCCCTTCACCTGGCAGACCTTGTCGACCGTGCCCTCGACGATGACCGATCGACCGAGGAGTGCCTCGGGAGCGGCGATGGCACCTTTGAGATCAACGGCCGGGGAGTCGCCAATTGCCTCGCCGCGGCGAACGATGTCGTCCGCAAGCGTCGGATGTCCAATGGCAGTCAAGAGAACTGCCGCAAGCAGAGTGGGCCAACGAATCAGAATCACGGCAGTCCCCGCAGCCAAACAAATCAGAGTCTTGAACATATCGCCGTCCGCTCCAGCCATCAAGCGCCGGCTAACGCCGTCCGCGATCACTTCGTGTCCGACAACTCGAACGTTACCGGGACCATCACGACAATCTCGGTCTCGGTCATCCCGTTCGGAAACGGCGGCAGCGGCTGGGCACGCGCCAACATGGCCATCGCGGCCTCATCGAACTCCGGAAAAGGGGCGGACCGCGCGATCCGGGCATCCACTACACGACCCGTCCGGTCCACGACCAAACGCAGCCTCGCGGTACCTTCCCGCCCTTGGCGCCGCGCCGAGATCGGGTAGCTCTTATAGCGGTTCAGATGCGCTGCCAATACCCTGGCGTAGGATCGTCGCAGCCCCACGTCCCCGCCCGCCGATGGCGAAGATACGCCTACCGCTTGGCCCTGTTGGCGCGCCGCGCTCGGCTGGGGCGGACGCGGACGGGCGGCGGGAATCTCCACCGACGAGACCGGCGGCGTATCGCTCGTTGGTGCACTCGCTTCGATAATCGGCGTCGGCACGGGCGGCAACACAGGCTCGGGAGGGGGCTCCGGCTCGACTACCGGCGGTGGTTCGGGTTCCGGTGCTGGTTCGGGTTCCGGCGGCGGCTCGGGCTCTTCGGGTTCGGGTTCCACCTCCGGCGCGGGATCCGCCGCGTCGCCCAAGTCGCCGAGCAACCCGAGCCCGATCTCGACGCCGTGCTCTCCCGGTCCGCGAGCACCTTCGAGCGATGGCCAGGCAGCAAGCAATGCGCCATGCAGGAGCAACGAGGCACCGATGGCCACGAGCCACTGACGAGGGTTCTGCATCAGCGGTGGTTCAACGTCGTGGCGAGCGCTGCGCGCGAAGCCCCAGCGCGAACGAGTTCCTCGAGGACTGCCTCGAGTCGCATGACTTCGAGGTCGGCATCGGCCTTCACGAGGACGACACGCCCGTCTGGGTCGCTCGACCCAGACCCCGGCGGGGCCGATCCCATCTGCATTCGCCGCCGAAAGGCAGACGCCAGTTCGCCGAGCAAAACGGCTTCGCCTTCGAGATAGATGGTCCCGTCCGCCACCACGACCAACTCCAGCCGCTGCTCTGCGGGAACGGTCTCGCTGATCGAGACAGGCGGCGCGACCCGTATCACGTCCGAACGCTGGATCTGTCCGGCGATCATGAAGAATGCGAGCAGAAGGAACACCACGTTGATCAACGGGACCAGGCCGTGGTCGCCCCGGGGACGATCCGGGTTCGATTGCGAACCGATGATCACGATTCGGTCTTCGCCAGCGAAACCTGGGCCGCGCCGGCGCGCCGCAACCGGTCCACGACGTCGACCAAGGTCTGTGTACGCATTCCGGGGAATCCACGCACCGCGAAGACCGCCTCCGGTCTTTCGGCAACGAGCGCCGCCAACGCCGACGCATCGTCGGTGAGGTAGCGACTCCCATCGATCTGGATGGCCCGGCCTCCGTCGACCACCTGTACCACGAGTAGCTCCGTGTCCACCAGGGGTTCTCCGGGCGCGGGGAAGGTCACGTCGATTTGCCGCCAGGGAACGAATCCCGTGGTCAGCATGAAGAACAACAGCAGGATGAACACCACGTCGATGAGCGGTGCCAGGCGTACGCCCCTCCGCCGGCGGCGAAACATCGCCAGAAAGCGCACGTCAGTCGTCTTTCCGGTGCCGATCGAACTCGAGGAAGACCTGGGTTACCGCGTCGTTCATGCGCATCGCCACACGTTCGACCTTGCGTTCCATCCAGTTGTGGACCGCGATCGCCGGAATCGCAATGCCGAGCCCCACGGCGGTCGTCAACAGTGCCTGCCAGATGCCGCTCGACAGCGTCGACGGATCCACCTGTGCGCCGGCGATCTCCATCTGCTGGAAGGCGACGATCATGCCGAGCACGGTGCCGAGGAGTCCAAGCAGAGGACTCAGGACCCCGATGCCGTCGAGTGCCGGCAGGTGCGCGCGCAGGCGGTTCAGATGCACGGTCGCGAGCCGGTCCACCTCCTGGCGGACCATGTCGTCGTCGATCCCGTTCATGAGTTCATCCATGGACAGCGCCACGACCACGGAGACGGGATGTTCGGAGTCCAAGGAACGACGCGCCTCTTCCCAGTCCGCGGCACGCCACCGATGTAGCGCGGTGTCGACATCCGGGCAGGTCTCCGGCCTCTCTCGACCGAACTGCCAGATCTTGACCATGACGATGGCCAACGCCGCGACCGAGACGGCCAGCAGCACCCATAGCACCGGACCGCCGGCGGCCAGAAAGTCGGTGCTACCCACGCGTCACGACCTCGCCATCGCGTCGGCAAAACAATGCCACCGCGTATGCTATAGGCGCAGCCCGACCTCGGCCCAGAACAAGCGTCCCGACGTGATGAGACGCCGACTCGAGAACCGGCTCGAATTCGTGTCCATGACGTCGTCAAACAGGTTCTTCACCTCCAGTCGCAGGTATCCGCTAACCTCCGCCATCAATTGAGGACGCCACTCGATCCTCGCATCCACCGTCACCAGGCCGTCGAAGTCGACATCCTCGTAGATGTCGTAGCTGCCTTCGCAGTAGTCGATCTCATCGTCATCACAGTCCAGTCCCGAATCCCGTGCGATCGTGCCACCACGACGGACGTTGACGAAGTTCGACCACGTGACGTTCCAACCCGGAATGCTCGTGGCGGCGTGAAAGCTGGTGCCAAAGGGAACGTTGTAGTCCCAAGGAGGAAGATCCTCGACCGTCGTGAGTTGACCATCGTAGTAGATCAGGTCTTCGCTGATCTGCTCGTCGTAGCCGGCGTCGTCCTGGCGATTGTTGGTGGAGTCCTTGTAGCCCAACCCAAGCGAAAAGGTGGTTTCGGTCGGGCCGAGACGCAACGGTTCCGAACTCGATAGACGGAATCCCACGCTCTGTGTGGAGCTGCGGCCCTCGTTTGTATAGACGTATTGGTACTCGCGACAACGTGTGTCAGTCGGATCGAGGCAGAGTCGCGTCCGGCTTACGCCATCGCGGCCCTCTCGGTTGACGAACTGGAGTCCAACGGTCGTTCCGCCAAGCGCCTGCGTCCACCCCAGCATCCACTCGTCCGAGTAGGGCGTCGCCAGGTCTGATCGACCCGAGCGGTCGGTGCGTGTGAGTACTCTACGTACGCTGCCGTTGGGGTTGTACTGAATGTTCTCGTACCAAGCCTGCAGCACATCGTTGAGCTGGTAGCGGAAGAAGCTTCTGCCGTAGTAGCGATTCACGCCGGCAATGATCACCGACCGCTGGTTGCCGAACAGATCCCGTTCGGTCGACAGGCGCGGCGAGACGTCCACGTTGTCCAGGTAGTCGTTCCAATCCACCCGCAGCCCGACGTTTACCTGCCATCGGCCAATATCAACACGATCCTCCGCGTGGAACGACGCGGCGTTGTACTGTAGGTCGACCTTGCCCGCGTAGTAAGCCTGCGAGCGGGCCAAATACTCGTCGCCCGGGCTGCTCACGCCGTCGCCGTCCTGGTCGACACAGCCTTCGCTCCTACTGATGTCCCTGACACACCAATACAACTCGAAGATGACGTCCTCCGGTCGCTCGAAAAAGCTCCTGGTGCGCTGCAGCTCCCCGCCGATGCTGATGCGGTGTTCCGTATCGCCCGTCGTCAGAGGCGCACGCGTCCACTTGGGCTTCACCGAATAACGGGTCTGGGCTTGATATCTGTCACCGTAGGCACCCTCGTATTGCTCCAGCGTGGGACTTCCCCTCGCGTACTCGTGGTAGGTCGGATTGTTCGAATCGCTGTCGAGTCCATCCTCGGTGCGGTCGACCGCGACGCCCACTTCGAACCGACCTTTGCCGAGATCCCTCTCCAGGTCGAGCGCCAATCCGTTTCCAACGTGGTCCTTCTCGAACCGCCCGTCGAAGGTCGTAGATGTCAACCCATCGTGTCGCCGCTTCGCGTGGCGGAACGCCACGCCAACGGCGGTGCCGGCAAGGTCTGTGTCAATCCGACCGAAGAGATTGTCGATCACGTCATCGTAACTCAGGCGCTGGGTTTCCCTCCTCCCAGCAGAGCCGATGGTGTAGATCTTGTCGTACTGCTGGGCAAACGACGACAGGCGCCTGGAAACCGACAAGGACAAGCCTAGGTCGCCGACGCCGCGCTGTATCCCCGCCCAAACGTGACTTCTGCGATAGTCGGGCGTATAGCCTGCATTGTAGTAGTCGTTGGGGGCAAGGTCATCGTCGGTGACGTGGAACTCCTCCCACTCGTCCCGACGAAGGCTGTACCCCAACGAAGCAGAATTCTCGCCGTCGTAGCGTTTGAGGTCTGCGGCAACCACGCCGCCCGTGAAGCCACCATACTCTGCAGGCACGTTGCTGTCGTATACCTCCACTTGCTCGATCAGGTTCGTGTCGACGTAGTAGCCTTGGGGCGAACCGCCGCCGAGCGCCTCGAAGAACCCAGGCGTATGCCAAACGTCCTCGGCATCTGCAGGATTGAGGTCATTGCCGGTATCGACTCCGTCGATCAGGAACGCGTTCTGGTAGAAAGGCTGGCCGTGTATGGATATCTCGGCTGGGCGTTGCACGGCGGAATTCTTGGACAGGCTGCTCTGCCTCCCGAAATCTACCGCAGGATTCGCCCGCAGGAGGTCCGCCAAGTTCGACTCGCCCCCGGGCATCGCCCCGATGAACTCGGAGTCGTAGCGGACATGTCCGGGTTGGACTTCGATCTCGGCAGCTTCGACGAGGACGGGTACCTCGATCGCTTCCTCCTCGGTCGCCGACTCCTCCTGGTCGTCGTCGCCGTCGGCAGTGTCCGCGTCGGCAGCGCCGACGGACGCCGCGATCAGCAGCCCGAGTAGCGATAGTGCTGCAGTACAAAGTGCAGTTGCGCATGGGTGCCGTGGATCCATGGAGCCTCCCCCATTCCAATGGTTGACGGAACGCCCCCACGAATCCACACTGAACGTCCTTGTCCATCGGCCCTCCGGGTAGGTATTCGCCCGGTGAAGTTTCCCCTTGGAGTCGACCGGCTAGGACTTCGGGAAGGAGTCCCCTTTTTTCGTTGCGCGCAGTGTCCTCTCACGGACAGCCGAAGTCAAATGTTAATAGTTTGCATTTACCTTTAAGGAGGCGGATTGTCCGGACAGAGCCAACCCGGACAACTGGGGCGGCCTGAGGTTGTGGGGTCGCCGGTTCAGGGTTGCGAGGAATGCTTCGAGGGCGTCGATCTCAGCGGGAACGAGATTCAACGGCTGGATCAGCGGCGACAGCGTCGGTTCCCCGGTCCGTGGCTCGCGGCGCCGGGTCATGCCGTTGTTGTACATGTTCAAGATGCCCCGAAAGTCGACGAACAGGCCATTGTGCATCCAAGGTCCCGTGAACTGGAGATCGCGCAGCGAGGGCGTCCGGAACTTGCCGCGATCCGCTGGCTTGCCGGTGACCTCGTAACGGCCAAGGTCTTCGAACCGGCGTCCGTAGTAGCTAAGTCCCGTGTGGTGGAACTTCCCGTCGGAGAACAGCGGACCGTGGTGGCAGTTCATGCACCGCGCTCGGGTGCGGAAGAGATGAAGACCCTCGATTTCGCGGTCGCTGAGCCGCTCGTAGTCGCCGCCCGCGAAGAGGTCGAACCGGCTACGCCGTGATCGAATCGTTCGCGCGAATGCGGCCAGCGCCTTGCCGATGCCCTCCGCCGTGGCACCCCCCTCGCCAAATGCGGCGACGAAGGCCCGGGCGTAGCCGTCGATCCCGTTCAGTCGCGCGACGATTTCGCCGAGATCCGCGTTCATTTCGATGGGGCTCTCGATCGCGCGCAAGACCTGTTGCGCCAGGCTCTCCGCCCGACCGTCCCAGGACCATCGATCGAAGTAGCCCACATTCAGCAGGGTCATGGCGTTGCGGCGCCCCGGTGTCCGGTCGTGACCGAAGGGGAACCGGCGTCCGTCCGCCCACCCGAGCTCCGGATCGTGGCAACTCGCGCACGCGATCTGACCCGACGCGGACAACCGCGGATCGAAGAACAGCAGCTTGCCCAACGCTTCCGAAACGGGCGTGTGCCCAGGCTCGGGCGCGAGCGGTGGCAGTTCGCCAAGTTCCTGTGCGAGAACCCCCTCGTCCACCACGATCGGGGGCCACTTCGCCACCGGCTGCCGGTATTGGCGCACGATGTCCGGCGACGCCGGACCTCCGCCTTCCCCAGCGTTCGCGCAGGGCACGACCACTGCGCAAGAAGCGGCCGCGACTCCTATCGCAAAGCGCACACTGACCATGGCCAGAGTTTGGCACGGTTTGGAGACCGCCAGGTGGACGCAGTCACGTAAGATGGTCCGCTTGCACCGGTGACGCCATCGATGGACGCCTACCGACCTGAATCAACAACCGATTCCCCGCCCGCACACCCAATCCGCCCGACCGGTGTGGGAGGCCGCGCCGGGATGTTCCAGGCCTTGCATCTCCCCGACTTCCGCCTCCTGTGGATCGCCAACCTCGTGGCCTCCTTCGCGATGCAGATGCAGATGGTGGCCCGGGGTTGGCTGATCTACGACATCACCAGTTCTCCCCTGGCCCTCACCTGGGTGATGCTGTCGTTCATGCTGCCGTCCTTCGTGTTCTCGCTTTGGGGCGGGGTGATCGCGGACCGGGTGCGCAAGAAGCCGATCATGATCGTCGGCCAGGTCGTAAACGCTGCAGCGACGGTGGCATTCGCCACGATCGTCTACCAGGGCGACGTCACCTTCTGGCACTTCATCTACTTCGGTCTCTTCAACGGCGCGATCATGTCGCTGTCGATGCCGGCCCGGGCTGCAGTGGTTCCCGAGATCGTGCCGGAGCGCATCATGGTCAACGCCATGGCCCTGCAAAGCGCCACGTATTCCGCGGCGCGGGTGGCCGGCCCCGCGCTGGCCGGTTGGCTGATTGCGTGGTTCGCCGGCGGCGATGCCAACGGGACGCACTCACCCACGACCGCTGTCGGCATCGTGCTCTACATCATCGCCGCCATGTACCTGGTCTCGGTGGTCGCGACGGCGCTGCTCCGCTACCAGGGCGACCCGACGCCCCGGCCCGACGCCAGGATGCTCGACGACATCGCGGAGGGGTTCCGCTACATGAAACGGGAACGGATCGTGCTCGGGCTCCTCGTCATGGGCATCGTCCCGATGATGTTCGGATTTGCGCCGTCTTCCCTCGCGCCCGTGTTCAACAAGGAGATCCTCGACGGAAACCCCTTGACGCTCGGCTACCTGATGACGGCGATGGGCGTCGGTTCGCTGGCCGGGTCGCTCCTGCTTGCCCGGCTCGGCGACATCGGCGGCAAGGGCAAGGTCATGTTCGGGTGCTGCTACGTCTGGGCGTTGGGCCTCGCTGGGTTTGCGCTGTCGCCCACCCTCGCCATCGCGGTGGCCTTCGGGATCTTCATCGGCATCTTCGGTTCGCTCGTCGGGTCGTTGAACATGAGCGTGGTCACGCTCGCCATCGCGCCGGAGGTCCGCGGCCGCGTCATGTCGATCATGATGATGAGCTTCGGCATCATGCCCATCGGCATGATCCCCATCGCCGCAGCCGCCGAGTTCGCCGGCATCGCATCCGCCCTATTGGGAAGCGCCGTCCTGCTGGCCGCGTCGATGGCGGCGCTGGGATTGTGGTTCCCGGAACTGCGCCGAATCGACAAGGGCCATGGCGGCGGATAACCCCCGGGATCGACAGGGACCACCCAATTGGAGGATATTCTCCGCATGAGCAACGACGCGCCTACCTACGCGACCGAGGAGATGCGGGCAGCCCAAGGCCAATGGGGCGGGACTCGCACGGCACCGCCCATCACCGAAACCGACATCCGGCGTTGGGCCATGGCGACCTACTACCCGAAACAACCGCCCAGGATCTACTGGGACGCGGAATACGCCGCAACGACCCACTGGGGCGGCATCGTGGCGCCACCGGACTTCAATCCCTTCGCCTGGCCCGTGGAACGACCGCGGGGCGGTTCGCCCGGCCTTTCGGGCCGACGACCGGACGGCAAGCCGCTCACCGGCATGAACGGTGGCCAGACGGACACCTACGGCGTTCCGATGCGGCCCGGCGACATCGTCAGCTCGCGCAGTCGACTCGTCGATTGGTGGGAGCGCGAAGGACGCCTGGGGCATACTCTCTACGTCCGCACCGAGATCGAATGGCGCAATCAGGACGACGAACTCGTTCGGAGGCGGATGTCCATCTCGATCCGTTACTAGGGAGCAGACCATGACTATCTACTTCGACAAGGTTGCCCTCGGCGACAAGCTCCCGGAATGGTCCCGGCGAACGGGTTTCGCGGAATGGAACCGCTACGCGGCGGTCAACGAGGAGTTCGTGCCCTTCCACATGGACGACGAGGCCGGCCGGCGCGCCGGCAACGAACAAGGCGCGTTCGGCATGGGCAACCTGCGCTACGCCTACATCGTCAACGCGCTGCACGACTGGATCGGCGACGCCGGCATCGTCCGCGAGGTCGGCTGCCAATACCGGGCAATCAACCAGAAGAACGACGTGCTGACGGTGGTCGGCGAGGTCACCGAAAAGACGGTCGTCGACGGCGAGAACCGCGTTCGGCTCGATATCAACGTCGTGAACCAGGACGGCGGCGCGACATGCCCAGGACACGCCGTCATCGTGCTTCCCCAATAGCAAGCGACATGAGCTACGCGTCGACCGCCGCGCCGTCGGTGCCGACCATACTCGACGCCGACAGCCACCTGATGGAGCTGCCCGACTTTCTGTCGCGGCACGTCGAGCGATCCATGCGCGATCGTATCCCTACGCTCAACGAGATTCGCTTGGCAGACGTGGGCGAACAGATGCGCTCGTACCGCAACGCCCGGGAACATGCACCGGATACCGTCGCCGAGCTTGTGGCCCTGGGCGACCGAATAACCCGCGGACCCAAGTGGCACGACGCCCTCGGTGCCTTCAACGGCCGCGAACGCGGCTTGGCACTGGATCTCCTAGGCTTCGAAAGACAGGTGGTGTTCTCGTCGTTCTGCGCCACCAAGATCTTCACGCATCCGGACCCGGCGGTGCGCCGCGCCACGGCAGCCGCCCACAATCGTGCCATGGCGGAGTTCTGCGACGGCGACTCCCGCCTGATCGGCATCGCCATCGTGCCGTTGGACGAACCGCATTCCGCCATCGCGTTGATCGACGAGGCGCTTGGGTTGAAGCTTGGCGCGGTGTGGATTCCTTCCCGCGCGCCCGGGGGCCGTTCGCCGGGCCATCCACTTCACGATCCGATCTGGCGACGCCTCGAAGAGACCGGCACGCCGTTCATCCTGCACGTGGGCAGTTCGTCGCTCAGCGTTCCGGACGAGTGGATGAACGACGGCCACCCGGACCGCCGAAGCGCCCGCGGTGGCGTCGAAGTGATCGGCTCCAAGGATCTCACCGTGATTTTCCACTCGGCGCAGCGTTTCACTTCGGTGCTCGTACTGGACGGCGTACTCGAGAGGTTCCCCAAGCTCACCGGCGGCGTCATCGAACTCGGGGCCGGCTGGGTGCCGGACACGGTCCGCCGCCTGGACCACGCCGTGGACATCTGGGCACGCTCCGAGCCGCATCTCGGCGAGTTTCGGCGCAAGCCCTCCGAGCAGTTCCGGGAGCAACTGCGCTTCACGCCCTACCCGTTCGAAGACGTGGGAGCACTGATCCGGGAATCGATGCCCGAGTTGTACCTTTTCTCCTCCGACTATCCCCACGCAGAAGGCGGGCGGGATCCCATTGGGCGTTTCAACCGCGCGCTCACCGGAATCGACGAAGCAGACCAGGCCCGTTTCTTCGCCGGCAATTTCCGGGACCTGTTCGGGTCCGGCAACGGCGTCGCGGCTTGAAGGCCTTCCGGTCCGTCATGCAGATCCTCCTCACCGTTGTCGGCGCCTATATCGGTGCATGCGCCTTGCTGTGGGCGTTCCAGGAGAGGCTGATCTTCTATCCGCGGTCCATCGCTCATCCGCCCCCGAACCCACCTGCCGAGCCCATCGAGATAGCACGTCCCGACGCCATGCTTCGCGGATGGGTCGTCAACGCGGCGTCGGATGGGCCGCTGATCGTCTATTTCGGCGGCAACGCCGAGGAAGTGTCGCGCAACACCCGCAACTGGGCGCGTCGAGCCGCGACCACCGTCTTGGTGAACTACCGCGGCTACGGCAACAGTACCGGCAAGCCCGGTGAAGCCGCCCTCTGCGGCGACGCGGTCGCGATCAGCGAGTGGGCACGGGCTCGGTTTCCCGACCGGCCCCTCGTCCTGTTCGGTCAAAGCCTCGGATCCGGCATCGCCGTGCTGGCCGCCCCGGCGGTGCGACCCGACGCTTTGATCCTGATCAGCCCCTACCGAAGCATCCAGCATGTCGCCCGGCGCATCCTGCCCTTCGTGCCCGCCCGGATGCTACTCCGCCACCGATTCGACGCCGAGACTGCCGTGGCCGACCTGCCAAGGACATTGGTGCTGGCTTCGCCGCGCGACGAGGTCATCGGTTTCAACGAGAACAAGGCAATGGTGGCGGCTATCGACGCACAGGCATTGCAGGGCGTTGACCTGCGTGAGTTCGAGCTAGGCCACGCCCAGTTCTTCAACCATCCGCCGGTCTGGGAAGCGGTGGACGATTTCCTGGCGACCGTCGAACCACAAGACGACAACGATGAACAACCCTCCGTTCCTTGATCTCGTTCCCATGCTGATGTGCGAGGACGTGCAGGCGTCCATCCGCTTCTACACGGAGATACTCGGTTTCGAGGTCACCGACCGCATGGACGATGTCGGGGCCACCGGCTTCGCGAGCCTGAGGAACGGCAAGGCGGCCGTCATGCTGGCGAGTCCCACCTACCTCCCCCAGGGCAAGAAGGTCGACGGGTGCTTCCCGCAGTCGAACTACTATTTCTACGTGTCCGATGCCGAAGGGCTCCGCCAGTCGGTCGTGGACAACGGCTGGGAGGCGACGGAGTGCGTGGACCGGTTCTACGACATCAAGGAGTTCGAACTGGTCGACCCCGACGGGCACGTCCTAGTATTTGGCCAGGACATCTCCGACTGACCCGCCCACGTTCTCGAGGCAGCTCACTGTGAGGTTTCCCCATTCAGCAATCCTCGGGCGAGTTTTCGTAAACTGCACGTGACATCGCACGAGCGAGGGGTCCCGTGACTTTCAATCTCGCCACCGTCAACGAAGCCGTCGCGGAAGCGGTGGCGGATCGCGAAGCCATCGTCTTCAGGGACCGGCGCATCACCTATCGGCAACTGACCGAGCGCACGCGGCGTTTCGCCAACTTCCTCATCGGTCACGGTCTCGGGACGCATACCGAGCGCGAAGCACTGGCGGACTGGGAGTCGGGGCATGACCA
>JAPOYW010000684.1:0-2836 GCA_026706425.1 Gammaproteobacteria bacterium | reverse complement strand
CCTCGGCATCTACCTCTACAACGGCAACGAGTACCTCGAAGCCATGGTTGGGGCATTGAAGGCACGCGTCGCGCCGTTCAACGTCAACTACCGGTATGTCGACGAGGAACTCGTCTACCTGCTGAACGACGCCGCCACGAAGGCGCTGGTGTTCCACAGTTCGCTTGCCCGACACGTCGCGGCCATCCGCGACCAGGTGCCCACCCTGGAGGTGTTGATCCAGGTCAACGACGAACCCCGGCCGCTATTGGACGGCGCGGTCGAGTTCGAAGCGGCCTTGGCGGGTTCGAGTCCCGACAAGCCCGACCTCGACTGGAATCCCGAGGATCTCTACATCCTATACACCGGCGGCACCACCGGAATGCCCAAGGGCGTGCTGTGGACCCAGCGCGACATCCTGGTGGCGAGCCTGGGGGCACGCCGCACCAACGGCGAGGTGATCGACCATCTCGATGGCTTCGTGGCCCGGGCGCAGGCCAGCCACCGCAAGACATTGCCCGCGCCGCCGTTCATGCACGGGGCCGGCCACTGGAGTTCGTTCCAGGCGTTCCACACCGGCGGCACCGTTGTGATCCAGGACGAGGTCAGGCGCTTCGACGCCGCCGGCGTCGTCGAGTCCATCGAGCGAGAGGGTGTCAATATCCTGATGCTGGTCGGCGATGCCTTTGGCCGTCCCCTGGTGGACGCGCTTCGCGAATCGGGCGCGACGTGTCCGACACTGCGCAATGTCATTACCGGCGGGGCAATTATGACCGCGAAGCTGAAAACGGAACTGATCGACATCCTGCCCCACGTCAACATCATCGACACCGCCGGATCCTCGGAGACCGGCGGCCAGGCCTCCCACACCAGCAACGCCAAGGTCGGCGCCGCGACCGGCAAGTTCAGGCTCTCGCCCCACAACGCGGTGCTGAACGACGACATGACCCGCATCTTGGAACCCGGTCACGACGGCCTCGGCTGGTGGGCACGAGCCGGCAACATCCCCTTGGGCTATCTGGGGGACGAAGACAAGACCCGCCGCACGTTCCCCGTTGTCGACGGCGTGCGGTACTCGGTGCCGGGCGACAAGGTGCGCCTCCTCGATGACAACACGTTGGAACTTCACGGCCGGGAATCTGTCACCATCAATTCAGGCGGGGAGAAAATCTTCGCCGAGGAGGTCGAACACGCCATAAAGCACCATCCGGACGTCTACGATGCCGTGGTATCGGGACGGCCGTCGGAACGGTGGGGCAACGAGGTCGTCGCCATCGTCCAGACGAAAGGCGGCCGCATAGTGACCGAGGAAAGCCTGTTGACCGAATGCGCAAGGCACATTGCCCGCTACAAGCTGCCGAAGGCGTTTGTCTTCATCGACGAGATACTCCGCAGCCCCAACGGCAAGGCAGACTACCGCTGGGCGAAGGAACAGGTGGCCCCCGCCCCCGGGGACTGACCGACCCATGCATCGCCTATCGATTGTTCTGCTGGTGTTTTCAAGCGCCCTCATAGCGCTAGGAGCCAACTCCGAACCCACCGATACGGGAGAGGTGGCCAAGGAGTCGGATGTGGAGGAGATTCTCGACAACCCGCTGGCCGACGATGACTACCGGGAGAAAAAATCGTGTCTTTGGCGGCGGGAGATCGACAGCGTCGAGATCATCGACGAGAACCTCGTCGTCTTCCGGGGCCGGCTGCGCAACAAGGTGTGGTTGAACAGGTTCACCCAGCCATGCACCGGATTGAGACGCGACATGCTCATCACCACGGGTACCCGCACCGGCTCGATCTGCCGGTTCGACACCCTTGATGCTCGACCGCGTGGCGCCAGTCCCTTCGGGACAGCGGTTCGATGCTATCTCGGTAGCTTCGAAGGCATCGACGAAGTGCAGGTCGAGGCGATCAAAAGAGCCGTGGATGAACGCGCCAAGGCCACTCGCGCACCGGGCAAGTCCGACGACAACTGACCCCGCCCTTGGCGAGGCACGTCGACATCACGGATACGCAGCCGCCTGGATTCCGTAGAGTTCCGCATACTGACCGTCCGCGGCCATCAGTTTCTCGTGGCTTCCCACCTCGACCACCCGCGCGCCGTCCACAAACCACGATGAGATCCGCCATCCGGACCGTGCTGAAGCGGTGCGAGACGAGCAACGTGATCCGTCCATCGCGTGACGGAGCACTTCCCTTCGCACCACCCTTCCCCTTGGCCGCGTTGGCATAACGTTCGAAAAGGGCGTGTTCGGTTTCTGCGTCGAGAGCCGCCGTGGGCTCATCGAGCACCAGCAGCAACGGTCCATCGCGCATGAATCCCCGGGCCAGCGAGAGCTTCTGCCATTGACCGAAACTCACCTCGACGCCATCCGGCCAGGTCGGGCCCAGCTGCGTATCGAGGCCAGTGGGGAGTGTTTCCACCACATCTTCGGCACCCGCACGCTCCACCGCGGTCGCCACGGCCTCTCTCTCTCTTCCACACGCGGCTCGTCGCCGAGCCCAACCGTTCGCTGCGCCTGGAACTCGAAACGAAAGAAATCCTGGAATGTGCCGGCGAGACGATTGCGCCAATCCGCCGCCGGCATGCGCGCGAGTTCCGTCCCGTCGACCAGGATGCGGCCCGCCGAGGGTTCGTACATCTTGGCGAGAAGCTTCACCAGCGTGGTCTTGCCCGCTCCGTTCTCCCCTACCAAGGCGACCACGGCCCCGGCGGGTAGTTCGAGATCCACGTCCTTGAGAACGAGTTTGTCGGTTCCCGGATAGGCGAAGGAGACCTTCTCCGACGAAATCCCTCGGCGGATGGTGTCGGGAACCGGCCTGTCGGCGACTTCGGCCTTGGCGGCGGCATAATCCTCGAGCC
>JAPOYW010000289.1:4886-20969 GCA_026706425.1 Gammaproteobacteria bacterium | reverse complement strand
GGCGCGGCCCGGATCTACGGCGCGCGGGAGGTCGCCTTCGAACCGGCGGCCGCCGAGCAACTCGAGGAGTACGAACGACTCGGATACGGTCACTTGCCCGTCTGCATCGCCAAGACCCAGTACAGTTTTTCAGCCGATGCGAAGGCTCTGGGCGCTCCGGTTGGCCACGTGCTGCCGGTGCGCGAAGTCCGTTTGTCCGCCGGGGCCGGATTCGTGGTCGCCGTCTGCGGCAACATCATGACCATGCCCGGGCTGCCCCGCCGTCCCGCCGCCTTGGACATCGGCGTGGACGACGAGGGCCGGGTTTTCGGCTTGTTCTAGCGGCGGCACCACGGCCCGACGAGTGATGGCGACAATACGGCATCAGAACTTGATTCGAGTGAGGGCCTCTTGCCGCGTACAGGCGAGATAGTGCTCACCCGTTGGCGACCGGGTACGGACCCTGCGGATCTGAGTGCCGCGCTGTTCGACGGCGCTGTCGTGGTCTTTCGGGAACTTCCCGCGGTGCGGGCCATGGCCGAGGTGGCTCGGAGCATCGTCCGGGGCCTATTCGGGACCGACGATCCTCCCGGTGCGGAATCATTAGTGGCGGCATCCGACTATCGACGCCTCGCCATTCGCGCGAGAAACCAGGTGGCCGACGATCCAGTCGTTCGCCGCGAGTGGCGCAATGTACTGACGGCGGTGGGATACAGCCCCGACTCGACTTGGCTCGACCGCGTTCGGCTTCGGGTCGTGCCTTCCCGGGATGACGTCGACCACCGGCGGTTGTCGCCCCTACCGCCCCATCGGGACACCTGGGCGTCCCGCATCATGGCGCAGGTCAACTGGTGGCTGCCGCTGTATCCGCTGTGCGAGACCAACACAATGGTGCTCTGGCCGGACGCTTTTTGTAGCCCCGTGGCGAATGACAGCGCCGAGTGGGACTTCGAGGAATTCAACCGTGCCGGGCGGGACTACCCGTTATTGCCTACGGCCGCCTATCCGGAAAAGCCGGGGACACCGGTATTGATCGAGCCCGACGACCTGCTGGGCTTTTCTGCGGCGCATCTTCACGCGGGATGTCGCGATGCGTCGGGCCGTACGCGGTTTGGCATCGACAGCCGCACGGTTTGGGAGCCGGATCGACGCGCCGGACGAAGCGCACTCGACGTGGACGGGTCGCCGGGAACCGAGATGTGGGCGTGGTTCGAGGCACCCCAAGTCGCAGGAGTTCGTGGATGACGCGCCATGCACGCGTGGTGGTGATCGGCGGCGGCGTCGTGGGTGTCGCCACCCTGTACCACCTTGCCCGCAAGGGGTGGACCGACGTGGCCCTTCTCGAGCGCAAGGAACTCACCTCCGGTTCGACTTGGCATGCCGCCGGACTCTTGCCGCTGTTCAACATGAGCTACTCCGTGGGTCAGATCCACAAGTACTCCGTGAACCTCTACCGTACCCTCGAAGAGGAGACCGGCCAGGACGTGGGCCTGCGAACCGTGGGCAACATCCGCCTGGCGATGACGGCGGACCGCATGGACGAGTACCGTCAGTACGCGGGTGTTGCTCGCACCATCGGCGTCAACGTGGAATTCCTGACGCCGGAGCAAGTCGGGGAAATTTGGCCGCTGGCGGTCACCGAGGGACTGATCGGGGCCATTCGGCATCCCGACGACGGCTACATACAGCCTGCGGACCTCAGCCAGGCATTCGCCCGAGGCGCCCGGGCACGTGGTGCGTCCATCCATCGCCAGACCTGCGTCGCGGACATCGAGCGGACATCCGGCGGCGAGTGGCGGGTGCAGACCGACCAGGGCGACTGGCTCGCGGAACACGTGGTAGCAGCCACGGGCAACTTCGCACGACGCACCGGGGCGATGGTGGGCCTCGACGTACCGGTTCTCCCCGTTCAGCACCAATACATCGTCACCGAGGCGCATCCGGTGATCGTCGGACGTCGCGAGCAGGGCCTCCCCGAGATGGGCGTCCTGCGCGAGTCGGACGGCTCCTGGTACATGCGAGAAGAAGCCGGCGGATTGTTGCTCGGTCCGTACGAGAAAGGCGCGCCGGCCTGCTATCTCGATGGGCCGCACGCCCAGAGCGAATACGAGCTTTTCGATGGCGACATCGACCGGTTGATGCCCCACATCGAGTCGGCGATCCGCCGCGTGCCGATCTTCGAGGAACTCGGCGTCAAGCGCATCTATAACGGTGCTATCGCCTACACGCCTGATGGGAGCCCGATCATCGGCCCGACCTGGGATCTGCCGAACTTCTGGCTCAACGAGGGTCACAGTTTCGGCGTGACGGCAGCGGGCGGGGCGGGCTGGCAACTTGCCGAGTGGATCGTCGAGGGCGAGCCCACCATCGACATGCTTGGCGTGGACCCGCGCCGCTTCGGCGACTACGCCACCGGTGGCTATCTGAAGGCCAAGAACGAAGAGGCATACGCCAACGTCTTCACGGTCCACTACCCGGATGAGGAACGTCCAGCCGGACGACCGCTGCGCACCGCGCCCTGCTACGAGCGCATGCGCGAGAAGGGTGCCGTGTTCGGACAGAAGTTCGGCTGGGAGCGGCCGAACTGGTTCGCGCCGCACGGCGTGCCACAGGAGGATCACTGGTCGTTCCGGCGATCTGCGTGGTTCGAGCACGTGGGTGAGGAGTGCCGCAACGTCCGGGACAACGTCGGGCTACTCGACATGACCGCGTTCGCCAAGGCCAGGGTGAGCGGTCCCGGGGCAGCGGGATTCCTAGACCGATTCGTGGCCAACCGCCTGCCGCGAACGGGCCGAGTCGGCCTTTGCCATGCGCTCGACAGCCGGGGCGGCGTGCACTCGGAGTTCACGATTCATCGCGAGGCGGCCGACCGCTTCTACCTGGTGTCGGCGGGCGCATTCCAGCGCCTGGACCACGACTGGCTGCGTCGCCAGATGCCCACCGACGGTTCGGTCCGCTTCGAGAACCTGACCGCGGCCATGGGTGTTTTGGTCGTGGCGGGACCGAAGTCCCGGGATCTGCTGTCCCGCGTCTGCGATGTCGACCTCGGAAACGACGCGTTCCGCTGGCTGACCGGCAAGGACGCGACCATTGGTCTCGCGCCCGTCAAGCTGATGCGCCTCAACTTTGTCGGCGAGCTCGGCTGGGAGATCCACCACGGCATCGAATACCAGAACACGATCTTCGACGCCCTCATGGACGCGGGCGGTGACCTGGGTCTCAAGCCGTTCGGCATCCGCGCCATGGATTCCCTGCGCGTCGAGAAGTCCTACCGCATGATCGGCACCGAACTCTCCATCGAATACGCGGCGCTTGAGTCGGGCCTCGACCGGTTCGTGCGCCTGGACAAGGAAGGATTCACCGGGCGCGAAGGACTGATGGCCTGGCATCAGCGGGGTTTCTCGAACGCATTCGTGACCTTGGCGGTCGAGGGGCCGGAGGATGCGGATGCGATCGGCAACAACCCGTTGTACGTCGGCGGCGAAATGGTCGGTCGGGCAACCAGCGGCAACTACGGTTTCCGGTTGGAGCAGTCGTTGGCGTTGGGCATGGTTAAACCCGAACTTGCCGAGCACGGCGTGGAGCTTGAGATTGACATATTGGGCGAGCGCTACACCGCCAAGGTGGTGGAGGAAAGCCCTTGGGATCCCACTAACGAACGGTTGCGATCATAGGCCGACGCTCTCCTCCACCCATCGCGTCATGCATCGAGTTGAATCAAACGATAATCGCTCCTTCAAATGGCGGCACCGGTCGCTACAGATCATCGAGGAGCTTAGCCACGGCCACCGCGCGGATGCCCTTGGCCAAGGGAAATGTCTCGTCTCCGGCGTGAATCAAATCCAGCGAACGCAGATCAAGGTCAGCCATTGCCGTGCGCATGGAACGAGTGACGCCGGGGGAACTCGTACGCTTGATCTCGAACCCGCGCAGCCGTCCGCTACGGTCCGGCACTACGAGGTCGACCTCTGCGCCCGCGTGAGCGGCCCAGAAGTAGCACTGGCGCTCCTCGACCCCGAGCGTGCGGATGATGTTCTCCATCACGAAGCCTTCCCAGGAGGCACCCACCTTGGGGTGGCGTTCGAGCGCCGTGCGATCGCGGATGTCGAGAAGCCGGTGCAGCACGCCGGAGTCGCGGATGTAGACCTTGGGCGTCTTGACCTGGCGTTTGGCGAGATTGGCGCTCCACGGTTTCAACACGCGCACCATGAACGTGGCTTCGAGAGCATCGAGGTAGCGGCGCATCGCGTGTTGCGACATGCCGAACGCACGGCCCAGCTCGGAGCCGTTCCAAAGCTGGGCGTGGTAATGGGCGATCATGGTCCAGAACCGCTCCATTGTCTGGCTGGGAACCGAGATGCCGAGTCCCGGCATATCCCGCTCGAGGAACGTCGCCACGAAGTCCTGCCGCCACCGATAGCTCTGGACATGACTTCGAGCTGTGAAGGAACGCGGAAACCCGCCCCGAAGCCAAAGCTCCGCCGCCTTTCCGGAGCCTGTCTCGGCTAGCGAGAGACAGGGCAACTGGTAGTAGGCGATGCGACCGGCCAGCGACTCCGAACTCTGGCGAAGGAGGTTCGGAGAAGCACTGCCGAGAACCAGAAATCGTGCGCGGATCGGGCGTCGATCGGCGAGCACGCGCAAGGTCGGGAAGAGTTCCGGTCGGCGTTGCACTTCATCGAGAACGACCAAGCCCGTCAGCGGCGACAGGGCAAGCAGCGAATCCGTGAGACGCGCCCGATCCGCGGACGACTCGAGATCGAAGAAATGCGTCCGGCTGCGACGCTGTGCAACCTCCTTCGCAAGCGTCGTCTTGCCGACCTGGCGGGCACCGATCAAAGCGACGACGGGATTGTCGCGCAGCAACCGCTGAACGGCCTTGAGATGGTCGTTTCGAGGGATCATTGGTGGATTTTACAATGAAAATTGGACGGCAGACGTCCAATTTTCAATGTCATCAAACAGCGTGGAGACGCATCACGTGCCCGTCGGCCAGTCCCTCGCGGTGTGCTCGCCCCACGGCTGCCGTGCGAAAAGGCCTTCGGCCATCGGTGCAAAGTGGTCGATACCGAGGGTGTCGTATTCCGGATCGAACGACAGTTGGTCGTAGTCCGCACAGAAACGAACGGTCATCTCGTACGCCGGGTGATCCCGGTACCGCTCGCGCTCGTTGGCGTCGCCGCCGGTTTTGTCGAAGTAGTAGTAGCCTTGGAACAAGCCGTGGTGCAGCACCATCCAGTAGGTGTGCCTGGCCACGTAGGGTCGTAGCACGCCCGCCGCAACCTCCGAGTGGTTCTCCGGTGCCAGGTTATCGCCGATGTCGTGGAGCAGCGCCGCCACCACGATCTCTTCGCACTCGCCGGCGCGCAAAGCCCGCGTGGCCGTTTGCAGCGAGTGCTCGTAGCGGTCTACCTGGTAGCCGGGGAATCCGCCCCTGAGGCTCTCGAGGTAGTCAAGGACGCGTTCGCCGGTTTTTGCGATATAGGGTTTCGCAAGCTCGTCCAGGAGCGCGTAGTCCCGGGCGGTGCCTCGGTCCATACGGGTGAAGCTCACCGAAGTCGCATTCGGGTCATCCATGGGTCGGTTCTCCGCCCTTTGACGGAAACGGATTATGGTCAAATACCCCTCGATTGGCGAAACGAAATGGGCGGGGGTCGAACCCCCGACGAATGGAAAGATACTCGCTCTTGGGCCTAGTCCGTCATGCCCGGCACTACCACGAGAACTGGCAGCGGGTGTGGCGCGACCCCGCACCGAAGAAAGCCTACGACACCGTCATCGTCGGCGGTGGCGGCCATGGGCTCGCGACCGCCTACTACCTCGCCAAGGTGCACGGCGTCACCGATGTCGCGGTCGTCGAGAAGGGCTGGCTCGGCGGCGGCAACACGGGCCGGAACACCACCATCATTCGGTCAAACTATCTGCGCGACGGGTCGTCGCACCTCTACGAGTTCTCGCTCAAGCTCTGGGAGGGTTTGAGCCAGGAGCTCAACTTCAACGTCATGTTCTCTCCGCGCGGGGTGCTCTACTTGGGACACACCCTGCACGACATGCGCGAGATCGAACGCCGGGTGAACGCCAACCGCTTGAACGGCATCGATGCCGAACTGCTTTCCGCCGCCGAGGTGCAGAAACTGGTGCCGCTCATGAACTGCTCGCCGGATGCACGCTACCCGGTACTCGGTGCCTCTTTGCAGCGCCGGGGCGGGATCGCCAGGCACGACGCGGTGGCGTGGGGTTTCGCCCGTGCCGCCGACGCGCAGGGGGTCGACATCCTGCAGCGCACCGAGGTCACCGGCATTCGCTGCGACAACGGCGCGGTCACGGGTGTGGAGACATCCCGGGGCTTCATCGGCGCACGCAAGGTAGCGTGCGTGGCGGCCGGCAATTCGGGCGTCTTAGCGGCGATGGCGGGGCTTAAGTTGCCGATCGAGTCGCGGCCGTTGCAGGCGTTGGTCTCGGAACCGCTCAAGCCGTGCCTCGACGTCGTCGTCCAGTCGAGCGGCGTGCACTGCTACGTCAGCCAGGCGGACAAGGGCGACCTCGTGATCGGCGCCGGTACCGATTCCTACAACGGCTACGGGCAGCGCGGTTCGTTCTCGGTCATCGAACACACGTTGCAAGCCGTGTGTGAACTCTTCCCCGCTTTCAGCCGGGTGCGCATGAACCGGCATTGGGGCGGCATCGTGGACATCTGCCCCGACGCCTGCCCGATCATCGGCGAGACGCCCGTTCGCGGCCTCTACTTCAACTGCGGCTGGGGCACAGGCGGCTTCAAGGCGACTCCGGGATCGGGCTATGTATTCGCGGACACGCTGGCCCATGAGCGTCCGCATCCACTCGCCGCGCCGTTCTCCCTCGACCGCTTCGCCACCGGGGCGCTGGTCGACGAACACGGTGCCGCAGGCGTCGCCCACTGATGTTCCGAATCCACTGTCCCCACTGCCGGGAGGCTCGTAGCGAGGAGGAGTTCAGCTACGCCGGCGAAGCACACATCCCGCGACCCGTCGATCCGTCTTCGCTGTCGGACAGCGAGTGGGGCGAATACCTGCATACCCGCACCAACCCCCGGGGCCCGCACCGGGAGATGTGGGTTCACACGGCGGGTTGCCGAAGATACTTCAACGTCCTGCGTGACACCGTGAGCTACAAGATTCTGGCCGTGTACCCGGTCGGCGAGATGCCGCCGGAACAGGGAGAAGCCTAGGTGGGTGCAGAGGTCCGTCGTCGTGCTGCCGGGGGTCGGATCGACCGCGACCAAACCCTGGACTTCGTGTTCGACGGTCGTGCCCTTCGCGGCTTTGCCGGCGACACCCTGGCCTCCGCGCTGCTGGCCAACGGCGTGGACGTCGTTGGGCGGAGCTTCAAGTACGGGCGCCCGCGGGGGATCGTGGGTCATGGTGCCGAGGAGCCCAACGCAATCGTCGAGGTGGGCGCCGGCGCGTCATGTGTGCCAAATCTGCGCGCCACCCAGGTGGAGCTATACAACGGTCTAGAAGCCCGTTCTATCCGGGCGTCGCTCTTCCAGCGCGCCGCCGGAGCATTCGGCCGTCTGCTACCGGCGGGCTTCTACTACAAGACCTTCATGTCGTCGCCGGGAGCCTGGATGGCTTGGGAACGCGTATTGCGCCACGCTGCGGGCTTCGGCAAGGCGCCGGATGGCGCGGATCCCGACACCTACGACCGGATGAACCATCACTGCGACGTGCTCGTGGTCGGGGCCGGTCCCGCTGGCTTGAGCGCGGCCCTCGAGGCGGCAGGGTGGGGGGCTCGCGTGCTGCTTGCCGATGAGCAGTCGGAGTTCGGCGGCAGCCTGTTGGCGGAAACGCGGGCCTTGGGCGGCGACAGCGCCGCCGCCTGGCTGGACGGCGCCCTGGCCGAGCTTGACGCCTCCGGCAATGTCGAGTTGCTGCCAAGGAGCACGGTCAGCGGCTACTACGACCACAACTTCCTGACCCTCGTCGAACGGCGCTCGGACCACCTCGGTCCAGTGGCGGCGGCCGGAACGCGGGAGCGGCTGCACCGAGTCCGTGCCGAGCAGGTCGTGCTAGCGACGGGCGCCATCGAGCGACCGCTGGTGTTCGCCAACAATGACCTACCCGGCGTGATGCTGGCCTCGTCGGTGTCCACCTACGTCAACCGCTACGCGGTCGCGCCCGGAAAGAGCCTGCTGCTCTTCACGACCAATGACCACGGCTATCGGACCGCGTTGGATTGGCACCGAATAGGCCGCGAGGTCGTGGCGATCGTGGATGCCCGGGAGAGTCCCGCCGGTGGATGGGTGGCGGCGGCGAAGGAAGCGGGTATCGACGTGATCGTCGGCCACGCGATCATCGAAGCCGTCGGCAGAAGTCGGGTTTCCGGTGCGGCTATCGCGTCGCTGCAGGCCAACGCACTCGCGGGCACACCCCGACGACTGGCCTGCGATCTGATCGCGTGTTCCGGCGGCTGGAACCCGACGCTGCATCTCGGTTCGCAGACCGGGGTGAAACCGCGCTGGAGCGACTCGGCGGGCGCTTTCCTGCCCGGCGATCTCGGAGGAGGCACCGTCTGCGCGGGCGCAGTGGCGGGGACACCCACCCTGCGCGGCTGCCTGGAGCAGGGGGCGCTGGCCGGTGCCACCGCGGCATCGCGCGCAGGCTTCGGCAGTGGCCGAACGACGCGGTCGGCCCCCGAGGTCGACGAACCGCCCGAGACGCCGGCACGGTCGCTGTTCCTCGTTCCGCATCCCAAGCGCGTGAGCCGCGCGCCCAAACAGTTCGTGGACTTCCAGTTGGATGTCACCGCCTCGGACATCGAACTCGCTGCCCGGGAAGGCTACGAGTCGGTGGAGCACGTCAAACGCTACACCGCGCTCGGCTTCGGCACGGACCAGGGCAAGCTCGGCAACGTCAACGGGGTCGCCATCCTCGCGGAGGCTCTTGGCAAGGATATCGCGGAGGTGGGTACGACCATGTACCGGCCTTCGTACACGCCGGCCACCTTCGGTGCCATCGCGGGGCGCGACGTGGGCGGGTTCTTCGATCCGGAGCGGCATACGCCCATGCATGAATGGCACACATCCCGTGGCGCAGAGTGGGAGAACGTTGGACGCTGGAAGCGCCCCCGGTACTACCCCCGGTCGGGCGAGACGATGCAGCAGGCGCTGAACCGGGAGTGCCTCGCTGCTCGGGACGGCGTGGCGATCATGGACGCGTCGACGCTCGGCAAGATCGACATCCAGGGCGCTGACTCCGCAGAGTCTCTGGACCGGATCTACACCACCGGCTTCCGCAAGCTGGGCATTGGGCGATGCCGCTATGGCCTCATGCTTCACGAAGACGGCACGATCTTCGACGACGGCGTGACGGCGCGCTTGGGCGAAGACCGCTACCTGATGCACACCACCACCGGCAACGCAGAGGTGGTGTTCGCGTGGCTGGAGCGCTGGCGCCAGACGGAGTGGCCGGAACTATCCGTGTACTTCACGTCCGTGACGGATCACTGGGCCACCGCGGCCCTTGTCGGTCCGAAGTCCCGCACCGTCCTGGCCAAGGTCTGCACGGACATCGACCTTACCGGTGGGGCGTTCCCGTTCATGGCGGTGCGGGAAGGCCACGTCGCGGGCGTGCCGGCCCGGGTGTTCCGCATCAGCTTCAGCGGCGAACTGTCCTTCGAGGTCAACGTCCCGGCCCAGCACGGCCGGGCGGTCTGGGACGCGCTCATCGACGCCGGGGCGGAATTCGACATCACCCCGTACGGTACCGAAGCCATGCACGTCCTGCGCGCCGAGAAGGGCTTCATCATCGTCGGGCAGGACACCGACGGATCCATGACGCCGGCGGACACGGGCATGGATTGGGCCGTGCGCCGCAACAAGCCGTTCGGGTTTCTCGGCGACCGCTCCCTCGATCTGGCCGACCATCTGCGCGAAGACCGCCCGCAGTTGGTGGGGCTTGCGACGGACGATGCCAGGACCGTGCTTCCGGAGGGCGGGCAGTTGGTCGACGATCCCGAATGCCGGCCGCCGGTGCCCATCGCCGGCCACGTGACATCCAGCTACTACAGCGCGCGGCTGTCGCGTCCCATCGCGCTCGGCATGGTGAAGGGCGGTGCGGGGCGAATGGGCGAAACCGTCCACTGCCCCCTCGCCGACGGCCGGGTCGTCAAGGCGTCGATCGTCGACCCAATCTTCTACGACCCGAAGGGGGAGCGGCAGCGTGTCTGAGCCGCCGGGGGTCGTGTGCCGCGAGTGTCCGGACCGGGCATTCGTGAATGTCCGCGGCGATGTCGGGGATCCGCGCCTTCGAGATGCGGTGGCGCAGGTCGCGGGTGTGGATCTGCCGCGTGAGCCGGGTACGTGGAATCAGGCTGATCGTTCGCGGGCGTATTGGCTTGGCCCCGACGAGTGGCTTCTGGTCGTCGAGGGGGATGACGGATTGGAGGTTGAAGGGCGGCTGCGTAGTGCGCTCGACGGTCATTTTTCGGTGGTGGATGTGACCGGTACCCAGGTCCACAAGGAACTGTCCGGCCCCGACGTCGGCAAGGTGCTGCAGAAGTCGAGCCCCTACGACTTCCATCCCCGGCACTTCCCGCCCGGTCGCTGCGCGCAGACCGTGTTCGCGAAAGCCACGGCGCTTGTCGCGGCGAGGGAAGACGGCGCGTTCGACATTGTCTTCCGTCGGAGCTACGCCGACTATTTCATGCGATGGCTCGCCGATGCGGCGGCGGAATACGGGTACCGTTTGGACTGAGTCGGAACCGCGAGTCGACGGGGCGGCGGCTCAAAGAACCCGCCACCAGGGCACAGCGAGGATCCCGTCGCTCATCTGATGCGTGTCGTCACCGCCGTGCAGTAGGAGACCGCCGACAAATCGATCCGCGTATTCCTCCCGGAACAGTCGCAGCCCCGTCGTGTCCGCGTAGCGGGCGGCGGTGGTCTTGACCTCGATGGCCAGCAGGCGTTCGCCGGATTCGATGACGAAGTCGACCTCGCGTTCCGTGGTCGTGCGCCAATAGAGCAACTCCGGTGAGGGCACTTGCCCGTCGCGCCACGCAAGGAGGTCGGCGAATACCAGGTTTTCGAGATGCGCACCGGTCAAATCGGTCGTACCGCTGAGCCAGATTGCCAGTGCCGGATCGCTCCAGTAGAGCTTCGGACCCTTGATCAGACGTTTCGTCCGGTTCACCGAATAGGCTGGCAGACGAATCGACTGGAACGAGGTCTCCAGTAGGTTTAGGTAGCGTTGAACGGTGGCGCGGGGAATGCCCGTGTCGCGTGCGATTTCGGTTTGATTCACGAGACCGCCGAGGCGATGGCCGGCGGCACGCATGAGCCGGCGGAAGTCCACCAGGTCGCCGACGGCGGACAGCATCTGAAGGTCGCGCTCCAGGTAGGTGCGGACATAGCCGTCGTACCAGAGTGCGCGGGCATCCGGATCGGCCAGTTCGAGGGCGGGGACGGGGTAGCCGCTCTCGCATACCGCCGTTCGCCAATCCGCCGCCGCCTCGTCCTGGGCCTCCAAGACGCTTGGCCAGTCGGCCGCCGGCTTCGACAACAGGTCCGACCAGATGCCGGGCGTGCCCCTGCCGAGCCGTTCGCGGCGGGTGAACGGCCAGAGATTGACGTATGTCGCCCGTCCGGCCAAGGACTCCGAAACGCGCTGCATCAGGAGCAGGTTCGCCGAACCGGTGAGGACGAAACGACCGTTGCGGCGCGGCGCCTCGGTGTCCACGGCGCGTTTCACCGCCAGCAGCACCTCCGGTTCCCGCTGCACTTCATCCAATGTCAGGCGAGGCGAACTACGAACCAGGTCGTCGGGGGCCAGGCGTGCTTGTTCCCGGACATCCGGATCGTCGAGGGTGAGGTAGGCGTGTTTTGCCAAGGATGGTTCGGATTGCACCAGCGTGCTCTTGCCGGTCTGGCGGGCACCCATGACGACGACGACCGGGGAGACTTCCAACGCCTTACGCAACAAATCGGCGGCGAAACGAGGGGTGTATGGTGAATCGCTCATATCGTGAGCGATTATCGCTCATGACATGGGCGATTTTCAAACTGACTCGATCAACACCACCCGTGGTTTCAGCCGAGATCGAAGCCCTGATAGCCGTCCGCCGCGACCTGCGCGCACATCTCGGCGTACGGCGGAAACCCGATCAGCGGCATGAAGACCTGGGGCTTGCCCGGGATGTTCTTGCCGAGGTACGACGAATTGCAGGTCGGGTAGAGCGTCAAGCCGGCGACCGCGTTGACTTGGGCCACCCAGTCGTCCTGGCATGCTGGGTGGCTTCGATGGTTGCATGCCCTTCGCCGCACAGGTCGCGAAGGCGGTGGTGATCCAGTCGACGTGCTGCTCGATGAACTGAGAGCCGTGACCTTGAATCGTCACGGCTTCTTTTGTTCATCACGTTGTCGTTCGGAGCGATGGTGGCGTGGAGCGCTGCCGGGAGTCTCGTCTCCGTGCGGTTGACGTCGGCGGCGCTTCTTGGAGGCCCGGTCTCCTAACGAGTCCCGAGGCCGCGACACCAGCTTTCGGGGGGAGTCCGCCAAGCGTGCTCGCAGGAAGCGCGTGATTGGACCATGAACTTCACAGAAGTGTACGAACTGGGTTAGTTTGCTGCTTGTCGCTAGAGTTCGGGACAGGCATGTCCGACGACGAGGAACATTGCTCACAAATCTGTCGACCACCCGGTGTTGAGGCTAGGGATGCAGCGGCTCGGTACGAGACTGTCTCCGCCGAGCACGTCAACGATTGGCTGATCGACGTGCTACCCGACGACAAGGCGTGCATCTTGGACGTAGGCAGTGGTAGTGGGCGGGATGCGGCATGGCTGGCGAGCATCGGCCATGACGTCATCGCGGTCGAGCCGAATCACATGATGCGGACAGAATGCGAACGGCTGCATCCCGACAAGCCCTTCAGGTTGCTCGCTGATCGTCTTCCCGACCTATCGGCGACGTTCCGCACTGGCATCTCATTCGACTGCATCCTTGTGAACGCCGTTTGGATGTTCGTGGCGCCAAGCCACCGTGAACGGGCATTTCGTAAGCTCGTCACGTTGCTGAATCCGGGCGGCCAGATCGCCATCACCCTGCGCCAGGGCCCCGTCGACGTCGACCGGGGCATGCACCCAGCGTCGACGGAAGAGATCGAAGGGTTGGCAAGGCGCCACGGCGCGTATCTCGAACCCCCTCAACGTGCAGCCGACTTCCTCGGCCGCCGACAGATCTCTTGGATTCGGATCATCGTTCGCGTCCCCGACGACGGCACCGGCGCACTTCCCTTGATCCGTCGCATCGTCCTGAACGACAACAAATCCTCGACCTACAAGCTTGCCCTTCTAAGAACAATCTGTCGGGTTGCCCACAGCGCACCAGGGTTCGCACGGGAAGTTGGTGATTTCGTCGAGGTGCCGCTCGGTGTGGTGGCGCTGTTCTGGCTTCGACTCTACCTGCCGCTGTTGCGTGCAAACATGCCACAGAACCCGAACAACACAACTCGGTTCGAGAACCTCGGGTTTGCAAAGGCGGCTTTGGCGCAACTAAGCGACATTTCGCCGATCGACCTGCGTGCGGGTGGTGTCGTGGGTAACGACCGGCGACGGGCGATGCACCAATCGCTGCGCGATGCCTGCGAGACAATCCACCGGATGCCTGCGGCCCACCTAACGTACGACGACAACACTTCTGACGTGGACAACCGCATATTTCCGGTCGAGCGCAGCGTCACGCGGACGCCCGACCACCTTAGACTCGACGGCAACTACCTCTGGAGTTTCGGCAAGCTATCCGTACCCATGCACCTTTGGCGCGCCATGCAGCGCTACGCCGTGTGGATAGAGCCCGCTCTCGTCGAAGAGTGGGTGCGACTCGCCCTCAAATATGGCGAGGGACAGAACCGCGTGATCGATGAGGGTTCGCTTCGAAGAACAATGGAGTGGCTCGAGCCGACCCGTGATGTTGATGACGTGCGGCGGCGTGCAGTCGAGATGCTCAATGCCAAGCAAAAGCTATACTGCGTTTGGACCGGGAAAGCACTGCACCGCAACACCTTGGACATCGACCACTGCTTTCCCTGGTCGGCGTGGCCGTGCGGCGATCTATGGAACCTCATGCCTTCGAGCCGCGGGGTCAATCAGCATCAGAAACGCGACCTGCTCCCCAACGATGCGACGTTGAGGAATGCGAAGGACCGTGTTGTGGAGTGGTGGGACGCTGGCTATTGCGCGAAGCCCCCGCTAGGGGATAGGTTCCGGCTAGAGGCAACCGCGCGACTTCCCGCGATTGGATCGGCATCGGATTTGGACGACGTCTTTGTCGCTCTTGGACTTCAGCGACTGCGACTCAGCAACGATCAGCAGATTCCCGAATGGGGTGGTGCCAATTGAAGTAGGCAACGACTGTGGTGTCAGACTAAGCCAAAAGTACACCACCCTAGGCACAAGAGTCTGGATTCACCATGGGGGCTAGGCGGATGCGCCTAGAGCTAGAAGTGGGGTCCTCCGGCCACTAGTGACCCATGACGAGGGCACGGAGTAGCTCATCGGTCATCCGCTGGCTAGACGGAGCAAGGTCCTCCGACAACGGCTACAGTTCGTACTGTCCGGCATAGTCAAAGAGGGCGACGCGGGGGTACCGTATCCCCATTGCCGTTCGCGTCGGGCGAGCGAATTGTGGGTGATTTGCGGTCGAGTAGGCGCAGGAGGAGGCGTGCAATACTCCGCGCAAGATATGGCGGCACGGCGTTGCCGACTTGTACGTACTGATCGGTACGACTACCGAGAAAGAGGTAGTCATCCGGAAAGGTCTGCAACCGGGCCGCTTCACGCACCGTCAGGCTGCGGCACTGCGTTGGGTCCGGGTGGATGTAATAGTGCCCATCCTTCGAGATATGACTGGTTATTGTCGTCGATGGTTCATGGGAGAGCTGCACGCGGAACCGGTCCGCGAAAACACCCCTGTGCCAGTTACGGTGACGTGGGCTGAGCACCGTCGGAAAGCGGTCGGCGGTGGGGCTTGTCCCCTCGACCCGCCCAAATACCGAGGCAAAGAGATAGCGGGAAAGGTCGGATGCCATGTGGCCTCTCGTTTCGTGCTGCGCGATCGCCCGCAGTTCTTGGTTTTCGATCCAGCGGCGAAGGGAATCGTCCGAATCCCCATAGTCCCGGGGTAGACTCCTTGCCGATCTCTCTAGGGGTGTCCCCCTCTGAATTCCTCGGGCGACTCGACTGAATTCAGCGTGGAATCTCCTTTGGCCGTTCTTGCGATGCAGCTTTGCGAGGCGTTCAGCGGCGCCCCGGACGACCGATTGCCAACGATACGAGCTATCGCCACCGCGGCTAAGGCCGCTGCGGAGTGCTGGCAGATCTTGGATCGCGTCTGCAAGTGGTCGTTTAGCTTCGGGCAATTGGACGCCCGTCTCGCTCGGTCGCGCCGCTATGTCGGTGCGGAGACCGATGATGAACACACGATGCCTTCTCTGCGGAACCCCGAATGCCTCAGCCCGAACCACGAAATCCGACGGTTCACGGGCCGAGCTCAGTTGGCAATGACCATCTTGAACGGAAATCGCCCATAGCTCGTAAAGAAAGCCTCGGCCCGTGCCGAGGGAGCAAAGATCCTCGATCAGCATTTCGAAGACCAAGCGGCTTTCGACTGTCGATGACAGCATACCCTTCACGTTCTCCATCACGAACGCGCTTGGCCGAAGCTTATCGAGTACCCGGATGTACTCACGAAACAAATAGTGTCGCTGATCTTCCTCGGGGACGTAGCCCAACGTGCCTCTCGTCCGGGCCCTTCCTACTAAGGAGTAGGCTTGACAGGGCGGTCCGCCGATCAGGATCGTGTCATCGAACTTCCTTCGAGCCTCACCGACTAAACGATCGATCTCGACGGCGGTCTTAGGGTGCCCGAGCTCAAGGCACCGAGCCTCCTCGGTCGCCGCCCGCCAAGAATCCGCATCCACATCTGCCCAACTCGGTTCACTGGTGTTTCCGGCGTGAAACTCGATGAACTGTGATGGCAGAGAACCATGTTCGTCGGTGCTACTCGTGCTCGAGAGGAACTCAGAGTTGGTCGGGCCGGTGCCTATTCCGGTTCGAGCCTCACCGGGGGTCGCG
>JAPOYW010000289.1:0-4850 GCA_026706425.1 Gammaproteobacteria bacterium | reverse complement strand
GGAGATCGGACGGCCGGGTGATTTGTCAGTTTCCGGACTAGCCGGGAAGAGATACACGTGTGAGTCCGAGTTTCTCGCCTCGCAGCGGTATCTGCGAAAGCACAGCTCAATGATCATGACGTTGGAGTTGAAGGTCGATCCTGAAACGGAGTGGCGACACCGCGTCGTTGTCCCAGAAAGTGATCTTTGTCTCGGGATGATGTCCGGTGCGTTCAACAGCGACCTTTGGGGCGTAGCAGGTGAACTCGGCTCGCGTCAAGGCAATAGGCTCCGCCCCGGCCACACGGTGAGATTCGTACGCGGACTCGGTGCGCGCACGGTAGTCGTAGGCGAAGACGATCCCGATCTCGAAACACTTCATCCGGCGGCGACACGCACGGGGTTCCTTCTCGCCCCCATGATAGCCGCATTCACCAATGTCTATTTCAATTACTACTGACCGTTCTCAAGCCCGTGAGGGTATTGTAGACAGGCTGCGTGCCGATTTGATCGGACCGTTGATGGGGTCCGATGAGACGCTCACTTCCCGGCCATCGGATGTGTACCTCTCCGGAATCCTATGGCCCCCACGAATCGGTCTCAATCCGGAAGACAATGATCGGCTCGAGACAGCATCAATTGACCGAGAGAATGCGGCGGAAGGCGAGGAAAGCGCGGTTGCGGCATCCTCAGTGCAGAAGCCATCTGTCGCGGGCGTATCGTTCTGCATCGACTCGACTGAAGGATCGAGGTTGGCTGTCGAGGTCAGCTTCGGACGCTATTTTTCCGAAGATGCGGAAGAGTCGAGAGGCCAATCGAAATGGCGCCGCAGAGAAGTGCAGGTTGTCGTTGCCAGTCTCGACCCGTTTCGCACTAGTAAACGCATCGATCTCGGGAAGGAAGAGCCAGATGCCGAAGGAGCCGAACTCCACGTTCGCACAGTGAGCTCGGGCGGAATCGATCTCGTCACGGTCTCACTAATCAACAATGCACGGCTTCCAGACGAGGCGACACGAACGGAACGCGAATCGCACACTTTCTTTCAGACGAGAATAGTCGTACGGCCCGGCCAGGGCACCCGTCTCATTCCGAAACCGCCACGCAGGATTGAGGTCGACTTCGTGGATGACCGCCATTCTGATGAGAAGAGTAACGCGCTTCTCTTTCGGAATGCCCATGAATTCGCCGTAGGTCATGTCTGTTCGGCAGATTGGACTCGACCACATGATGTCGAGGCAGGCCAACCAGAGACTGCCTTTGTTGCGACATCATGGGTACCCTCCGCCATCGTTCCGAGCGTCTCTTCGTCGGGCCACACGGTGTTCGATAGACTCGGTGATCCTGAAGCCGGGTTCGACGTGCTTGACGCGAGATTTCTTTCAGAAGCATCCCCGGAACTGCTCCACAGGGCTTTGAGTAGTCTGTGCGACGCCTACGAGGAATGGATCGAAGGTCAGGATAGCGAGGGTCTTCCATCAAGGTATGCGGAAACGGCGCGAAAGAACCTGGACAATTGTCAATCTGTCCTTGATCGTCTGAGGGACGCGGCGGATGTCATCTCCTGGGACGAACGTCTTCGGACGGCGTTTCAGCTCGCAAACTTGGCCATGCTTATTCAGCATGACTGGGATCCGGACAAGGCGAAACACGGTTCTCTGAGATGGCGACCCTTCCAAGTGGCGTTCATCATGCTCAGCGCTCCTTCTACTGCGATGAGGTCGCACCCGGATCGCAACGTCATGGATCTGCTCTGGTTTCCGACGGGTGGCGGCAAGACGGAAGCCTACCTCGGGCTGATCGCACTCATTGCTTTCCATCGACGTTTGTCGGCGGAAGAAGACGACTCTGCCGGCGAAGCGGCCATGATGCGCTATACGCTCAGGCTGTTGACCACACAGCAGTTCGCCCGATCTGCAGCCATGATAATGGCGTGCGAGGCCATACGAAGGGGCAAGGCAAACATTCCTTCGAAGCCTGTCATTAATGGCGATGAACCTTTTTCGATCGGTCTGTGGGTGGGGGGAGAAGCGAGTCCGAACCGACGCGCAGAAGCCTTCGCCTCTCTCGGAGGAGCGCGTGAGCTGGCGTCGCCGAAGCAACTCGCAATCTGTCCGTGCTGTCGGACAAGACTCACGTGGCCAAGGACAGGAGTCTCGTCCCCTATTCAACCGGTATGTGAACAGGAGGATTGTGAGCTTGCCGGTCCGCTTCCCGTATGGACGGTTGACGAGGACGTCTATGATCGGCGGCCAACTTTACTTGTTGGCACGATTGACAAGTTCGCCCAGATCGTGCGCAGGCCGGAGATCACCGGCCTATTCGCAAGTTCTAGTGGACGTCCACCTGATCTCATCCTCCAGGACGAACTGCACTTGATCTCTGGTCCGCTAGGTACGCTAGCCGGACTGTACGAGTCTGCGATCGATCTGATGTTCTCGACGCGTGGGCAAAGGCCGAAGATTATCGGGTCTACCGCCACGATAAAAAGAGCCTCCGAACAGGTTCTGGACTTGTTTGACAGGAGAGCATGCCAATTCCCTCCAACGGGCATTGACGAGGAAGACTCCGGGTTCGCAACAAAGGATCCGGAGGCAGTAGGTCGTCGGTATGTTGGTATCACGACGGCGGGGCGATCAGCGAAATTTGCTCTACAGGCTGTCGCCGGTTCCCTGCTGCAATCAGCGGAGGCCGCATTTGCGAGCGATAAGGAACGAGATCCCTACCAGACGCTTGTCGGGTATTTCAATTCGATTAGGGAGCTGGGGGGCGCTCTGGTACTAATGCAGGACGATGTAGGCGATACGATCTCACTCCTCGCGCAGGCAAGAGGAGAGGACCCGCGAAAGGCGGGCGTTGTCGAGGAACTGACCTCTCGGAGAACGCAGGATGAGATCTTGGGAATGCTGAGTACTTTAGCTATTCGGGCTGGTCGGCCAGGGTGCGTCGATACGGTTCTCGCTACAAACATGGTAAGCGTAGGCGTCGATATTCCGCAGCTGGGCCTGATGCTCGTCAATGGTCAACCGAAGACAACGGCAGAATACATTCAATCTACAAGCCGCGTGGGTCGCGGTCAGGTTAGCGGACTCGTCGTGACGATTCTCAACAATGCCAAGGCGAGGGACAGGTCTCATTTCGAGACCTTCCGTGGTTGGCATGGCGCGCTCTATCGCGATGTGGAAGCAACGAGCGTAACGCCGTTCGCCTCGCGGGCTCGAGATCGTGCCTTGCATGCGACCCTCGTGGCGGCGGTCCGTCACCTAGTTCCAGGAATGCTTGACAGTCCGGCTGGCGCTGAAGTACACGAATCGGAGATACGGAGTCTGATCGACAGGATCGTGGAGCGCGCAAAGAGAATCGATCCGGAGGAAAACGAGGTGCGCGACGAACTGATCGACAGGTTTAAACAGTGGGTATCGATGGCACCTCGGGATTATTGGAACGAATACCAGCCGCGACGCTCGTTGCTGCAAAGTGCGGAGAGGAACGCGAGGGACATTGCACTCGGACGAATGCCAGGAAATGCATGGCCGACACTCAATTCGATGAGAAATGTGGAAGCTGGCACGCCCTTTCGACTCGCCCCGGCCCTGAAGCACGAGGGACGAGACAAATGAGCAATGACCTAAAGGAACTTCGACGTAGTTCAGTCGTCTCGACATTTGGCCCGGGTGCCGTCATTGACTTCAGAGCGGGGAACGCGCCCGTCTCCGGTGTGGCCTGTGGGCTGGAAGAGTGGGACCGGTCATTTCCGCCGGCGGGCATGGCCAATTCCCAGCGGATTCACGAGGAACGCCTTCAGAAGAAACTCTAAGTTCTTGGATTTCGCCTTCCACCGTTGACAAATGACAGAAAGGATGATCCAGACACACGGCGACTGGTCGCGGTGAGATTTCCGACATGGCTTCAATGCCCGGGATGCGACTTGGTCAAGCCAGAGGGCCGTTGGAGCCGGGATCCCGGCGAAGCCTACCGTTATTGTGGCCGCTGCACGGCCAACAACCCCGGCATGCACAAGGTCTTCGTCATTCCTGTACGTTTCGTTCTCGCTTGCGACCGCGGCCATCTCGACGAATTTCCGTGGGATTTCTGGGTCAACCACGAACCAGAATGTGGCAATCGGAATCGAGAGCTGATGCTCAAGTCTGAGGGTCCCGGTTTGGCTGGCTTGATTCTCAGCTGTCCGAAGTGCAAGGCTCGCAGGTCAATGGATGGCATATTCTCCAAGGGAACATGGGAGCGTTTCAACAAGTGCAAAGGGCGACGACCATGGTTGGCTGGCGATCCGGAGCCATGCGAGCGCTATCCGGTTACCGTGCAAAGAGGCGCATCAAACCTCTCTTTTCCCTTCGTCGAGTCCGCCTTGAGCATACCACCATGGACTGACTCCCTTCAGGAGACCTTGGGTACTTGGTGGAGTAGCCTCGCCGCCATTCCTGATCGTGAAGAGCGCAGACTCTACATCAGTCTTACCAAGGACCTTCAGCAGGCGCTTGATAGTCTCCAGATGACCCCCGAGGGTCTAGGCCGATGCAATTGAGAGACGTATCACACAGTACGACGAAATTGACACGGATGATCTCCGACCAGCCGAGTACCGACAGTTCGTCGACGATCAGGGAGAGAAACCACGCGACAAGGACTTCGAGCTTCGCCGCGAGACGGTTCCCCCGAGATTGGAGAATTGGATCTCGACGATCGTAAGGGCAGTCCGCCTTAGGGAGGTGCGTGCTGTCCGAGGGTTTACGCGGATAAATCCATCTGGTGAAGTGGACGCGGTTGCGCCTCTGACTGTCAATCGGCTTCCATGGTTACCAGCGATCGAAGTTCGAGGCGAGGGAATTTTCCTTTCGCTCGATGAAAGCCGCGTT
>JAPOYW010000558.1:2721-20998 GCA_026706425.1 Gammaproteobacteria bacterium | reverse complement strand
AGTGCTGGATGTATAGCCAGTTGCTATGCATAGTTTGACCAGGGAGAACGATTGACCATGCAACCGGATTCGCCGAGCACGTCGGCTGCAGCCGCCCACGGCACCGAGCTTTCGACCGCTTCTTCTCCACCCTCTCCCCCCTCCCCTTCCATCGTGGCAACCGCCCCCGGGCAGCTCCGCGTCATCAAGCGCAACGGCTCGGTGGTCCCCTACGACGATGACAAGATCCAGGTGGCGCTCACCAAGGCGTTTCTGGCGGTCGAGGGCGGCACCGCCGCAGCGTCGTCCCGCGTCCGGGACGTCGTCGCGAAGCTGACGCAACAGGTGACCGGCACCTACCAGCGGCGCATGCCCACCGGCGGCACCATCCACATCGAGGAGATACAGGATCTCGTGGAGCTGGCCCTGATGCGGGGGGGCGAGCACAAGGTGGCCCGGGACTACGTGCTCTACCGCGAGGAACGGGCCCGGGTTCGCGCCGCCAACGCCGCGGCCGCCGAGGAGCCGGCAGGGACGAGCGGCATTCACGTGATCGCCACCGACGGCAGCCGCCTGCCGCTGGACGTTGCCCGCATCCGCACCCTGGTCGTGGAGGCCTGCCAGGGACTAGACGATGTCGATCCGGAACGGATCATCGACGAGGCGCTGGCCAACATGTACGACGGCATTGCCGCCAAGGACGTCGCCACCAGCCTGCTCATCACCGCCCGCACGCTGGTCGAAGTGGAACCCAACTACACCTACGTCACGGCCCGGCTCCTGCTCGACGAACTTCGCACCGAGGCGCTGACCTTTCTGGGCGTCGAGGTCGACGGCGCCAGGGGCGGCGTCGCCCAGGCCACCCAGACCGAGATGGCGGAGATCTACGGCCGAGCCCTCGCCGCATTCGTTGACAGGGGTGTCGAACTCGAACTGCTGGCCCCGGAGCTCAAGCGTTTCGACGTCGAGCGCCTGGGGCGCGCCCTCAAGCCGGAGCGGGATCTCCAGTTCACCTACCTGGGACTGCAGACGCTCTACGACCGCTACTTCATCCACAGCGACGACACCCGCTTCGAGTTGCCCCAGGTCTTTTTCATGCGGGTCGCCATGGGCCTCGCGATCCAGGAGGACGATCCGGAGGCGCGCGCCATCGAGTTCTACGACCTGCTCTCGTCCTTCGACTACATGAGCTCGACGCCGACCCTGTTCAACGCGGGCACGATGCGCTCGCAGCTTTCGTCCTGCTTCCTGACCACGGTCTCCGACGACCTCGACGGCATCTACAGCGCCATCCGCGACAACGCGCTCCTGTCCAAGTGGGCGGGCGGCCTCGGCAACGACTGGACGCCGGTCCGCGCCCTTGGTTCCTACATCAAGGGCACCAACGGCAAGTCCCAGGGCGTCGTGCCGTTCCTGAAAGTGGTCAACGACACCGCGGTGGCCGTGAACCAGTGCTTCGCCCCCGAAACCCGCGTCCACACCGCCGAGGGCATCAAGGCGATGCGCGACGTGACCACCGACGACCTCGTGCTCGGGCAACGCGGTAGCTACCGGCAGGTGCTGAACACGATGACCTACAACCAGACCGATGCGATGGTGGAGGTCCGGGTCAAGCACAGCGTGGAGCCGCTCAAGGTCACGGCGGGCCATCCATTCTGGGCGATCCGAAACGTGCCGATCGAACAGTCGATCCGCCGCACGCTGGGTTGGCTTGCCAAGGGCAAGGTCAACCCGGAGTGGGTGGAAGCGGGCGAACTCGGCGCCGGGGACTACGTGGCGCAGGTGATTCCCCAGGAGGTCGTGCCGGTTCCCGGGTTCGACGACGACGATGCGCGTCTATACGGCATCCTGCTCGGCGACGGCCACTGCTCAGCGGACGGGTTGGAGTGGGGGGTTTCCGGCAATCGCGCGCCCTGCGGGCGCGTTGAGCAGGATGCCCATCTGGACTTCGTGGCTTCCTACCTGAACGCTCGGGACGTTCACTATTGGGTCACCGGTCGAGGTGAACGCTACCAGCAGATACGCTGGGCGACGGGGGTCGGCCTCGTCCGGACCGGCACCACCGGGCAATACCGCAGCGCCGGGCAACGCGTTCTCGAATTCGCGCGCGAAGATCTCTACGGGGCCGACGGACGGAAGCGAGTCGCACGCCGGTTCAGCCACCTGCCCCGTTCCCAGACCCTGGCCCTGCTGCATGGTCTCCTAGAGACAGACGGCGGCGTCAGCCGAGGCAAGGAGATCTACTTTACGAGCACCTCCGAAGCATTGGCGGAAGGCGTCCGCTACCAGATGCTGCGCCTAGGAGCGCCCACCGCTGGCCAGTACCGCGAACGCAGACAAGACCACGAAGGCACCCGCGACGACGGCTCCAAGGTTCGCTTCCACGGGGTCGTCATGGCCTACGACATTCGCGTTCCCGCCATCCCCGAACTGGCCGCGAGGTTGGACTGCATGCCCGTGACCAAGTACAACTGGTTCGTCGTGAAGAATTGGGTATTCAGCCGCGTGCGCCACGTCGAACCGATGGCACCGACCCCGTTCGTCGTCGACCTGAAGGTCGAGGGCGACGAGTCGTACATGACCACCAGCGCCCTCGTCCACAACGGCGGCAAGCGCAAGGGCGCGGTGTGTTCGTACCTCGAGACCTGGCACCTCGACATCGAGGAGTTCCTGGAACTGCGCAAGAACACCGGCGACGACCGCCGCCGCACCCACGACATGAACACCGCCAACTGGGTGCCCGACCTGTTCATGAAACGCGTCTTCGAGGACGGGGACTGGACGCTGTTCTCGCCCAACGAAGTCGCCGACCTCCACGACCTCTGCGGTGCCGCGTTCGAGCGACGCTACCAGGAATACGAGGCCATGACCGAGAGCGGCGAGATCACGCTCTTCAAGCGCATCAAGGCCCGCGAACTGTGGCGCAAGATGCTGTCGATGCTCTACGAGACCGGGCATCCCTGGATCACCTTCAAGGATACCTGCAACCTGCGCTCGCCCCAGCAGCACACCGGAGTGGTGCACTCGTCCAATCTGTGCACCGAGATCACCCTGAACACGTCCAGGGACGAGATCGCGGTGTGCAACCTCGGCTCGGTCAACCTGGCCCAGCACGTCATCGGCGGCAAGCTCGACACCCGCAAGCTCAGGAAGACGGTCAAGACCGCGGTGCGGATGCTCGACAACGTGATCGACATCAACTACTACGCCGCACCCCAGGCCCGCACGTCGAACATGCGCCACAGGCCCGTCGGCCTCGGCATCATGGGATTCCAGGACGCGCTCTACGAGCAGCGCATCCCCTACGCCTCCGAAGCCGCCGTGGAGTTCGCCGACCGGTCCATGGAAGCGCTGTCGTACTACGCCATCGAGGCCTCGTCGAAGCTCGCCAAGGAGCGCGGCAGCTACGCGACCTTCGAAGGGTCGCTGTGGAGCCAGGGCATCCTGCCCATCGATTCGCTAAAGCGCTTGGGCGACCAGCGCGGGCCGGACTACCTACAGGTGGACATGTCCGCCACCCTCAACTGGGAAAAGCTCCGCGCCCGCGTACGTGCAAACGGCATGCGCAACTCCAACGTCATGGCCATCGCCCCCACGGCGACCATCGCGAACATCGTCGGCGTATCCCAGTCCATCGAGCCGAGCTACCAGAACCTGTTCGTGAAGTCGAACCTGTCCGGCGAGTTCACGGTGGTGAACCCGTACATGGTCCACGACCTAAAGCGCCTCGGCCTCTGGGACAAGGTGATGGTCAACGACCTCAAGTACTTCGACGGCAGCATCGCCGCCGTCGACCGCGCACCTGATGACCTCAAACAGCTCTACGCCACCGCGTTCGAAGTCGAGCCGCGCTGGCTGGTGGACGCGGCGTCCCGGCGCCAGAAATGGATCGACCAGGCCCAGTCGCTGAACCTCTACATCGCCAACGCGTCGGGCAAGAAGCTGGAAGTCACCTACCAGATGGCGTGGCTGCGCGGTTTGAAGACCACCTACTACCTGCGCGCGCTGGGCGCGACCAGCACCGAAAAGTCGACTATCGAGACGCCGGGCAGTTCGTTGAACGCGGTCGCGGCCGACCCGTCGGCGATCAACCCGGTGACGAGCGCTCCGTCCGCAGACGTGCCCGCCGAAACCGTGTTGAAACTCGGTGAAGCTGCGGACGTGCCCGCAGCCTGCTTGATCGACGACCCGGATTGCGAGGCGTGTCAATAGGACGACCCGCCCTAAAGTAAACAAACGAGGGAACGAAAACATGCTGAGTTGGGATGATTACAGTGAAGACGATGTCGTTCAGGCCCGAACTGTGGAAGCGACGCTTACCGTCGACGAGCCGCCCCGCGCAGAACAACTGCTACTCGAACGGGAAGACCGTCCTGCGGTCTTGTCTGAAAGGGCGCCGTCCAACGGCGTGCCGTTTAGCGGCGGGCCGGCGAACGGCGCGTTGCCCGCCGTCGACGAGCTTCTCCCCACCCCCGAACCGGAACTCGCGGCGACACGCATCGCGCCGGTTCCGGAAGTCGCCCTGCCGAACCCTCCGCCGGTGACCGTCGCCAAGGCACCGGCCGTCACGGAGGCGAGTCCCGACGGCGCGGTCGCCGCCGCGCCCGTCGAGACCGCGGCACCCGCCGGCACCGCACCGAGCCAAGTTGTCCGGGATGCGGTCGCCGCGCGGTTGGACCGCGAGTCCGAGATGGAATCAAGCGAACGCGTGACGGTGGATCAGAAGCGCATGATCAACTGCCGGGCCGATCTCAACCAACTCGTGCCGTTCAAGTACGACTGGGCCTGGCAGAAGTACCTCGACGGTTGCGCCAACCACTGGATGCCCCAGGAGATAAACATGACGGCGGACGTCTCGCTGTGGAAGTCCGACGCCGGGCTATCCGCCGACGAACGCGTCATCGTCAAGCGCAGCCTGGGTTTCTTCTCGACCGCCGATTCGCTGGTCGCCAACAACCTGGTGCTGTCCGTGTACCGGCTGATCACCAACCCGGAGTGCCGCCAGTACCTGCTGCGCCAGGCCTTCGAGGAAGCGATCCACACGCACGCCTACCAGTATTGCATCGAGTCGCTGGGCATGGACGAAGGCGAGATCTTCAACATGTACCACGAGATCCCGTCCGTGGCCCACAAGGCGTCCTGGGCGCTGAAGTACACCAAGGAACTCTCCGATCCGAATTTCCAGACCGGCACGGTGGAGAGCGACAAGGCGCTCTTGAAGAACGTCATCGCCTACTACTGCGTCCTGGAGGGCATCTTCTTCTACTGCGGCTTCACCCAGATCCTATCCATGGGGCGGCGCAACAAGATGACCGGCACCTCCGAGCAGTTCCAGTACATCCTGCGCGACGAGTCGATGCACGTGAACTTCGGCATCGACGTGATCAACCAGATCAAGCTCGAGAACCCGCGACTCTGGGACGAGGAGATGCAGGGCCACGCCGAGCGCATGATCCTCGAAGGCACGGAACTCGAGATCCGCTACGCCCAGGACACCATGCCGCGGGGCGTGCTCGGCATGAACGCCAACATGATGGCCGAGTACCTGCGCTTCATCGCCAACCGGCGGCTGGCGCAGATCGGCCTGCCCGAGCAGTTCCCCGGCGTCAAGAACCCGTTCCCGTGGATGTCCGAGATCATGGATCTCAAGAAGGAGAAGAACTTCTTCGAGACCCGGGTGACGGAGTACCAGACGGGCGGGGCGTTGAGCTGGGACTAGCACCTACCGCTACTCTCTAGAGGAATGGCCGTCGTTCCGTCCGCGCGGCGGCGACGTGGCAAACGTGGTCAGAGATGGACAGAACGAAGGACCAGAGTTAGGGCGTGGCATTTGCAGCGGCGTATCAGAGAGGGATTCGAAGGTGAGGAAAGCAGCGCCACGACTCGTCGGAAGCCGCGTCGGTCAGGTCGCAAGACTCCACTCGGGTAGAAACGACAAAAGGGGGGTGCGCCCATGAGTGCCGCGAGCGACCTCGCATGCGAGCTGGAGGGTCGGAAGTTCGGTACCGTTCTTGCTGATCCTCCGTGGCGGTTCCACAACCGCACTGGAAAGGTGGCTCCGGAGCACCGCCGCCTCTCTCGTTATGAAACCCTGTCCGTAGAGGAGATCGCGGAACTCCCTATAGCGAACCATGTGAATGAGGTGGCTCACTGCTACCTGTGGATCCCCAATGCGCTACTGCCGGCTGGGTTGGAGGTCCTCAATTCGTGGGGTTTTGAATACAAGACCCAATCTGATCTGGCACAAGATCAGAAAGGACGGTGGGTCGGACGGTCGGGGGGTTGGATTCTATTTTCGTAACGTGACGGAGTTGATCCTCTTCGGCGTGCGGGGGAAGGGAGCTCGAACGCTGGCGGCTGGTCGACGGCAAGTCAACCTGATCGCAACGCGCAAACGAGAGCATTCCCGCAAGCCAGACGAGCAATACGAGATCATCGAGAGCTGTTCGCGTGGACCCTACTTGGAACTGTTCGGGCGGGGCAGACGCGATGGATGGACCATCTGGGGCAACCAAGCGAGCCTCCACTATGCTCCGGACTGGCCGACTTACGCTTACAACTCTGCGGTCGCGTCGGTATGAATCTGGCCACCCTGTCAGCGGCGGGCTTCGATGTAGCAAGCCTCAACCACGCTGAAGCCGTGATGGTTCGCGATTTTGCGAAACCCCTAGCAGCCTGTCGGACTTAGGCCCGGACGAATGCGAAGCCGACTAGCAATTGACGTGATCACTTCGAACTCTCTCCTTTGGCCACCTTGCCAAGTTCGTGCGGGCACCGATGCGTTCGGTGACCGATCGCCGAAGCCGAGCCATGAGGCCCCGGAACGGTCGAATCCGGGGTCGGCGGCCGGTTCACGCCGCGGCCATCAGGTTGTTCACCCGCCGACAGTTGTAGGCGAGCATGACCAAGGTCCACTCGCCCTCCACCTTGTCGATGCCGCGCACCAGGAACTGCCGGAACCCCATCGCCTGCTTGACGATCCCGAACACCGGCTCCACCGTGTGCTTGCGCAACCGGTAGCGCGCCTTGTTCTCCTCCTCCGCCAGCTTCGCCCGCATGGCCTTGAGCCACGCCGCCTTCGGCTCCCGCTGCCGCCGCGCCGACTCCGGCCGGAAGTCGTGGCGCCGGCGTTTGCCTTCCGCGCCGGTCGCCACCAGCACGTCCATCCCGCGGCCCTCCAGCGCCGCGACCTCGTCGCCCGTCGCGTAGCCGCTGTCGGCCAACACCCGTTCCGCCGTGCCCAGCTCCCGGGGCACGCTGTCCACGTCCGCCACCAGCTCCCGCCGGTCGCTCGCGTTCGTGCTCACCCGCACGCCCAACACCAGCTGGCTGCCGTCCGCGTCCACCACCGCCTGCGCGTTGTACGCCTGGCGGTACTCGTGCCGTTTGCTCTTCCTCATCAGACCGCTGTCCGCGTCCGTCAGGTTGATCTGCTCCGCCGGCCCCGGCTTCTCGTCCGGCGGCTTGATGTGGCGCCCCTTGCTCGACCCCTCGCGCGACTCCCGCGCCGCCACCTTGCGCTCGTAGGCCCCGCGCTCCGAGGCCGCCCGCCGCTTCGCGCGACGCTCCAACTCCGCGCACGCCTTGTCCAGCTTCGCCGCCAGCTGCTCCCGCCGCGACAACTCCTCCGGCAGACTCTGCCCGTCCGGCGCCGCCGCCGCGTCCGCCCGTTCCGCCTCGCCGAGCAACCCGTCGATCTCGCCGCGCAGCTGCTCCCGCAACGCCACCGCCCGGTCGTAGCGCACGCTGTTGCGCTTGTTCGCGTTCGCGTCCACCTTCGTGCCGTCCACGCTCACCGTCCCCACCCGCAGCAGCTTCAACTCCCGCGCCAGCAGCAGAACCTCCACGAACGCCTCGCCCACCGCCTCCACGTTGCGTCGGCGGAACGCGCAGATCGTGTCGTGGTCCGGGTGCCGGTCCGCCGTCAGGTACCGAACCCCGAGGTCCCGGTACGTCGCCCGCTCGATCCGCCGCGAACCGAACACCCCGTTCGCGTAGCAGTACACCAGCAGCGCCAGCATCATCCGCGGGTGGTACTGCGCCGACCCCGTGCCGCGCTCGTTCACCTTGAACACCGACATCGACACCCGCTCCACCGCCTCCAGCACGAAGTGAACCAGATCGTCCGATGGGATCCAGTCCCGAAGGTCCGGCGGCAACAGGTACGCTTGGTCTCGATCCGACTCCACGAACTTCGCCATCGATCAGCTTCCTTGCTTCGCCACCTCAACTATAGACCGGGCTACTAAGTCCGACAGGCTGCTAGCTAGGCGAGCTCTGCGACGTCCTCACTCATATGCAGGTCTTGGACTCCGAACTGGTTCGAGGTGGAGGCGGGGAATCGAGCGTGACCCAGCGGCTTCGCCAGGCATTCACGGAGAGGGGCTGGAAGAAGCGCAAGATGGTCATTCGGAAGACGGTTGACGGCAGAGAGCGTGCAGCGACGACCCATCAGATTGACCATGTGCGCGAGACCAAGCACATCGGGATTCCGTCAGGCGTCGTGGCCAAGTCGAAGCAGAGTTGAGCTAGGACTAGGGACTGGATGGGACGCGCGATCCCTGGAACCCCCGACGCCATTCGCGACGCCAGTTAGAGCGTTCGCCACCTAGTTCCGTGCGACACCTAGCAACCGCCGGACAGTTGCCAGTAGCGCCTCCACGAACTCCAACGGTTGATCCAAGAACACATGATGTTGCGCACCCGTCACTTCGACCACCGGCACTTCGCCAGGGATCAGCCCCACGGTGAAGTCGACCGTGGTTTTCTTGCAGGACTCACTCAACTCGCCGTAGATGATTCCCACGGGAAGCGTTAGGCCGCTGTAGTCCTCCGGCTGGCGTTCCCCGCCCCTCAGCGTGAGCGGCAGTTCCTCGTCGAATTTCCAGGCCCACCCACCGTCGACGCGCATCAGCGAGTGGCGCGCGATGTAGGTCAGGATGTAGCGGTTGGCGCAGGGTTGCGGCGGGAACAGCCGGAACCGTTCTGCGGCGACTTTGCGGCTCGGGTAGACCTTGGCGCGTCCACCGCCCATCACCGGGCCCTCGGCGGGGAGGGGTTCGTCGGGAGGGCGGATGCCGGAGTCGACGAGCACTAGGGCGCCGAAACGTTCGGGGAACAGATTCGCGGCCTTGGTGGCCATGACGCCGCCGAAGCTGTGGGCGACGACCACCACGTCATTGCTGAAGCCCGCGTCGTCGCAGACCGCGACGATCTCGGCGGCGTAGGTCTCGGCATCGTAGGCGTAGCGGTAGTCGGAGTCGCCCATGCCGGTAAGGTCCATCGCGGCAATGCGGTACTCGCCCGTGAGTTGGGGTGCGATGAAATCCCACCATCGGGAGTGGGCGTTCATCCCGTGGATCAGGAGCATGGGTGGCTTTCCCTGTTCTCCCCAGGTCCGGTACAACACGTCGCATTCTTCCACTTCGACGGTGTGTTCCTCGGCTTCGGTTTCGACGGCTGTCCAGAACCAGCCCGGGATCTCGTCCTCGCCGCCGTTGTCCCAGCGCGCCACCCCGCCCCCTCTTTGATCCATGACGTGCGGTCAGGGTACCAGCGTGGCGGTTCGATTTGCGTTCAAGTGCCCGTCGGTCGCACAATGCAGGTTCCTTATGTCCGCTGTGGTCCACGTCCGTGGACCCGTCGAGGAGCGTTGTCGTGGCGAAAACAATGATCACGCAAAGCGCACCGCCAAGAGCGACTGTAGGAATCAACGGCTGGTCGATACTCCGGCATCCATCCAGCCGCGCCGAGCCGCTTCACGGCGGACACCTGCGGAAGACCGGGCAGCGCGTCTCGCGAGTACGCGAGACGTATGCTGGCCGTTCCCTCTCTCACGCGCGACCTGCCTTACTTGGCGCGCCCGCATGTGACCGCCGCGAGGCGAGATAACCATGTCGGGTCACGTTGTGAGAGCCTCACCATGTTACGCAAGCTGTTCAGTCGCAAGCCGCGTCTCGAAGCGGAAGATCCTGCAGTCAGGACCGCCGCCCTCGCCGATCTCGGGGACGGGGAGCAGGCGACGTTTGCCCTCGTATTTCGTGACGATGCCGACAGGGACGTTCGCCTCAAGGCACTGGAGCGCCTGAACCGTCCCGACGTCGTCTTCGAGGGCCTGGGCGACGAGGAAGTCGCTGCGGAGGCCCTTAGTCGACTGCTCAGCCTGATCGACAACGACACGCCGGAGACGATTCGCAATCATCCGGCGGTCCAGCGCGCGGCGCTGGCCTCCGCCGAGACGGTAGAGGCCGCGCTCGCGGTCGCCCCGAGCATTGCGGACCCCGGTGAATTCGCAGCCGCGTTGGCGGAAAACCCGCGTGCCCAGGTCCGTCAGGCAGTCGCCGAGGCTACCTGGGATCCGGCGACCTTGACCGAGATGGAGAAGACCACGCGCCGGCGGGACAAGTCGGTGCACCGGGCAGCCCGCGACCGTCTTGCCGCACTACGCGCCGCGTCCCACCGCCGGGACGAGGAGGACACGCAGACCGAGACGATCCTCGCCGCCGCGGTGGCCCTCGAAGGGGACGACCCGCACTACGAGGCACGGCGCGACGCCATAGAAAGGGATTGGACCAACCACCTCGACGCCATGGAGGAGACCGACCGAGAGCTCGAAAGGTTCAGCGTCGTGGCGCGCGACCTCAATGCCATTCGACGTCGTTTCCCGGCGCGGCGTCAGCCGGCGCAGGCGCCCCACCCGGAGGTCGAGGTCGACTTCGGCGCCTTGCTGACCCGTGCAGAGTCGCTTCTCGCAGACGTCGCGGACTCCCTCCCGGGCGGTGCCGGCGACAAGGTGTCGGTCGAGGACGCTAAACAGTCCGTCGACGAACTCGCCGCCGAATGGAACGCCGGTGCCGACGCCAAACCACCCGGCGAAGAACTGAGTGCACGATTCCGTGAGGTGATGACGTCGGTCGCGGCCCGAACCCGGGACCGCGAGCGGGCGCAGGACTTGCTGCCGAAGGCCAGGGAACTGCTGGCGGGGGAAATTCCCGATCCCGAACACCCGCGCTTCGAGTCGTTCGACTCGGCCATGCGGGAGCTGCGGCGGCAACGCGACGATGTCGACCGCCTGCTCGGGCGCTTCGCCTGGCCGGACGATGTACCCGAACTCGAGGAAATCACGGCCTTGAAGCAGCGCCAACGCGACCTCGCCACCGCGGCGGAGCAGTCCGAGACGCAAGCCGATGCCATGCTGGACCAGGTGACCGACAAGATCGCCGAGTTGGGGCAGAGCATCGAGGACGGTGCCGTCCACGACGCCGTGGAACAAGAACGGCGGCTTCGGGATCTTCTGAAGGGGCTGCCCCGGGCGAAGGCACAGCCTTTCAGCTCCGACCTCGCCGAACTCGGTGCACGGGTGCGGGAGTTGCGCGAGTGGCGGACCTACGCCCAAGCGCCCCAGCGCGAGTCCCTGTGCCAACAGATCGAGGAACTGGCCGCCAGCCCCCTCGAACCGCACGATCAGATGCAGGCGGTGAAGTCCCTTCGCGACCAATGGAACCAACTTGGCCCGGCAGAAACCCGCCGCGACCGGGACTTGAGACGCCGATTCGACCGCGCCGCCGAGCGACGGGCCTTCAACCTGGAGCAGCGCCAGACAATCGTCGCCGCGCTTGAGGGGTTTCTGGAGAACAACGACTGGGACAACGCCGACTGGCGCGGCGTGGAAAGGATCCTCCGGCAAGCGCGCAACGAATGGCGCGAATACCACCCCGTCGACCGCAAGGCGGGCCGGCAGCTGACGAACCGGTTCGAGGAGCTCGCCAGTGCGATCCACACGTTGCTCAAACAGGAGTGGGACCGGAACATCGAAAAAAAGGAGGCGATCGTCGCCGATGCCATTGCGATCCGCGAATCCGGTGATCGCGTTACCGACCAGGCCGAGTCAATGAAGGCACTCCAACGCCGTTGGAAGGCCGTGGGCCCTTTGCCGAGACGTGCCGACCAAAGGCTCTGGAAACAGTTCCGCGAGCAGTGCGACCAGGTGTTCGAGGCCCGCGCGGTTGTACTCGACCGGCATTCCCAACGCCGCCAGGTCGTTACCGACGCCGACGCGTTGATCACCGAGTTGGAGCGGCGACTGGAAATCGACCCCTCCCTAGACCGGAACATGATCGCCGACTATGAGCGCCGACTGCATGCCTTGGGCATGTTGCCGAAGGACATCGAGCGTCGGGCCGAGGAAGTGTTGAGGGACGCCGACCGCATCGTCGTCGCCCGCCAAGCGGAGAACGCGTCAGACGAGTGACCGCGCAGTCGGGCCGGGTTTCCAAATCTTGCCCTGGTGGCACCCGGGCGACCGCGCTCCCTACGGGCGCGATAGGGTCGCCCCTAGGAGCTGTCCCCGCCAGGCAGTTCCAGACGGACCAGTGCGCCACCGAGTTCGCTGTCGCCGACTTCCAGTGTGCCCTGGTAGACCTCGGCGAGTTCCAGCGCAACCGCAAGGCCGATGCCGTGCCCGGCGCTCTCGGTGTCCGCCCTTGCACCCCTTCTCAGCACGCGCCGACGGTCGGCCGGTGCGATGCCGGCGCCGTCGTCCTCGATCAGGATCGCGACCGCGCCGTTCGTCCCACGCACCGAGATTCGCACGCGTTTGCGCGTGTACTTGAAGGCGTTCTCGATGACGTTGCCGAGCATTTCCAGCAGGTCGCGTTCGTCCACGCGCACCGCGAGGGGAGCGTCGACAAGCTCGAGGTCGACCGCCTTTTCGGCGTAGGCGCGCTCTAGGGCGTGGCCGATCCGGGCGGCGACGGGAGACACGGGAACCGCCTCAGCGGGCACTACCGTGCGCACCGCCGCAGCCCGGGAGAGTTGATGCGTGACCGTGGTTTCCATGCGCTCGACCTGGTCGTTCATGACGCTGGCGCTGGACCCGTTGATCTCCCGCATGGCGTTTTTCATAACCGCGAGCGGGGTCTTCAGGCTGTGCGCCAGATCGTCCATGGCACGCCGGTACCGGTCGCGGTTGGCCTTCTCGTAGGCGATGAAGCGGTTGACGTTGCGGGCAAGTCCCGACAACTCGCGGGGATAGTCGTCCCCGATGTCGCCACGACGGCCCGCCTCCAGGCTGCGCAGTCGGGAAGCCATGCGCCGTACCGGCGCGAGCCCCCAACGCACCGCTGCGAGTTGAATGACCACGAAACCGATGGCCACGCTCAACAAGCCGATGGTGGTCTTGCGACGGAACTCCAACACCTGCCCTCGGAAAGGTGCGCGGTCCACAAGCACCCAGAACGTGAGTTCCGCACCGTCGAGATCTTCCCAGATCACGGTGTACGCCATGACGAACCGGGACGGGGTTGTGTTGGCGACCTCGAAGACAAACTCGCCCGGTGCCGGCCGTCGACCCAAGGGCGGCTGCTCGCCGATGTCGCCGGCGCTGACCACGATCGACGGAGAACGCCAGATGACGCCGTCCCGGGCACGTTCAACGTAGGCGTAGAGGCCGGAATCAGGTTGCGCCAAACGCGGCTCGCCCAACTCATTTCCAAACACGAGTTCGTCGGCCTCGTCGTCGGCAGCGTTCAGCAAACCGTACGTGACGGCGCGGAGTTGCTCTTCCGCGCCCGCCCGCACCGAAGCCTTGAACGAGCTGTTCTGGAACCATCCCACGGCACTTAGACAGACTCCAAGGACCAGGGCGGTGATCAACAGCAGCCGGGCCTGCAACCCGAGAATTCGGCGAAACACGCCGCCCGCGCGCCCGCCTTCGGTGGCCCCGTCGTCCGGCATCATTGGCTCACAATGCCCATTTCGCGATGGTGCCACCGCGGGCGGCGGGACGCGACCCGTCAGGCCGTCAGGCGTTGGGGTCCAAGGCGAACCGGTACCCCTGGCCGCGGACGGTCCTGATGGGTTTCAGGCTGCCGGCCGGATCCAGCTTGCGACGCAGTCGACCGATGAATACCTCGATGACATTGCTGTCGCGGTCGAAGTCCTGCTCGTAGAGGTGCTCGGTGAGTTCGGCCTTGGACACGACCCGGGATGGATTCAACGCCAGGAACTCCAGGAGGCGGTACTCGAAGGCGGTGAGTTCCACCAATGACCCGTCGACACGCACTTCCTTGCTCGACGTGTCGAGTTTGAGCGGGCCGTGTTCGATCAGCGAGGACGCAAAGCCGGCTGCACGACGGATGAGTACCTTCAAGCGGGCCAGGAGTTCCTCCATGTGGAACGGCTTGGTGAGGTAGTCGTCGGCGCCCGCTTCCAGCCCGCCCACCTTGTCCCGCCAGTCGCTTCGCGCGGTGAGAATCAGCACCGGAACCGTGTTGCCTTCGCGGCGCAGCGTCTTGATCAGCTCGATCCCGGTGAGCTTAGGCAGGCCCAGGTCGATGACGGCCGCGTCGTAGTCGAACTCGCGGGCGTAGTACAGCCCCTCCTCGCCATCGGTGGCCATGTCCACCACGAAGTCGTTCTCGCGCAGGAACTTGTCCACCTGCGCGGCCAGCAGGACCTCGTCCTCGACGATCAGGAGTCGCATGGCGGTCGCACGTACCCGGCGGAGTCAGTACTCGGCGTTTTCGTGAATTCGGCCACGGTCATCGACGAAGACGGTCTTGACCCGGCCGTCGATGTCGACGCGCACGCGGTAGCCGGATTCCCTCCCGCGGTCCGGTTCCGGCCGAGCTCTTGCCGCGGCGGCGGAGACAACGCGTCCTCCGTACGCCTGGCGGACGATCGCCGTGGCATCCTTGAGCGAGACGCGGGTTTGAGCCGCGGGTTTGGCAGGCACGTCCTTCGGGGCGGGTTCCCGAACTGGTGGGCGTTGGTCCGCAGGCGGACCGGCCTGCTCGGTTCGCTCTTCGGGTGCCTTGCCGGCATAGCCGGCAAGGGAAACCGACGCAAATACCGCGACAAGGGCGCATCTTCGCATAGCCAACCGCGGCGGGTTACCGCCGCGCCTTCTCCTGACGCCATGCCATTCTACTCCCTGCCGGACCGGGTCCCCCGGCCTACGCCGGACCGACCGTAACCCGTACACGGACGTGATCGCCCGGCCGCTGGCGCATTCGTGCCTGGTAGGTCTGGCCGGCGTACTCGTAGGTGACGAGATATCCGGTCACCTCGCGACGATATGTGGTCTCGTCAACGACCTCGCAGACCTGGCGTCGTACGCGTCGGTTCGACTCGACGCGTTCTCCCTGCCTCTGGATGTCAGCCGCGATACTGCCGCCAAGCAGGGCGCCCACTACCGCACCGACCTGTTTGTTGCGCTTCTTGTGGCCCATCGCGTTGCCGATGGCGCCGCCGATCAAGGCACCGACCAAGGGTGTGGTCGCGCTTTGCGCCACCACCCGCTCGGGCACTTCCTCGAACCAGCAGTGCTCCTTCGGCTCCACGTGGGCCACGGTCTCGACAATGGGCTCGACGCCGGTAACGGGGGCGTCGGCGTAGCGAACGTCGGCCAAGGCGTTGGCCGAAACGAAGGCGGCACCGAGCATCAGATTCTGTTTCCACATGACGAAACTCCGTTGACGTTGAGAGAAAGACACCCGCGCAGTATCGGGGCGTGGAACTGAACGAAGTCTGAACAACGTCTCCGCAGCTAACGCCCAGTGGAGGTCGTGCGAAAACTCAACCCCGACACCCGATGATGGTCGTCGAGATCCACCACGACATCCGCGGTCGACGGCAACGACGCCAACATGCGCCGGGTGATGCGCTCGTAGTGTTCGACGAACGTGTTCACTTCGGCGGCACTCAACCGCTGACCCGGGGGACGCTCGTCTTCCTGTTGCAGACGCCAACGGCGAACCGCGGCAAGACCGGGCACCTTGAGAAAGACCAGCGTCTCGAGGTCTTCGTTGAGCTTCGCATAGGGTCCGCCGAGCGCGGTCTCGATGTGCGACCGCCATCGCGCGCGGGCATCGTGTTCCCGCTCCAGCGCATTGAGGGGCTCGTCGATATCACACTCGGCCGCCGACGCACCGACGCACCAGCCCTCGAGCACGACTACGTCGACACCTCCGTCGATCCTCGCAAAGCCCGACCGAGTGTCCGTTCCCTTGTCGAAACGCGGCACGTCGACTGCGCCCGGTTGTCTGAGTGCTGCCATCGCATCGCGAAGCCGTTCCACGGCGTGGGTGCCCGGTGGGCCCCGGGTGGCCAAGAGCGGGTGCACCATCTCCGCAAGCCGGAGCCGTTCCTCCTTCGTGAGGCAGAAGTCGTCGAGCGAAAGGACCTCGATGCGAATACCGAAAACCGTTCCGGCTTCGGCGATCAGCCGGCCCAGGGTGGATTTCCCGGCGCCTTGGCCACCGCCGATTCCGACGGTCGCCACCTCTCTCCGACACCAGTCGTCGACCAGCAACGCCGCCAGTTGACGGTAGTCGTCGGGGGCGTGGGCATCGACGCGTCTGTAGCAATCTCTCACAGCGTCGCTTGGCGCCATGTTCGCCAGACCGGCAATCCGCATCGGTGCCGTCACGGCGTTACCATCGTTGCACGCAACCTATCGCGTTTCGCGCCACGTTCGTACGTCAATCGGGAGAGACCATGAATCCTATCGCAACCTACCTCTCAACGTGGCGGCGGATGCCGCCCGTGCGGGTCTACGACACGACGCTCGACCGACTCAAGCCATTGGACGGTGTTCCGCCACTCCTCTTGAGGTTGATCCTCGCACCCGTGATGATCCAGGCGGGCTGGACGAAAGCCACCGGGTTCAGCGGAACGGTGTATTGGTTCGGGAATTCCCTAGGGCTGCCGTTGCCCGAGTTGATGGCTTTCCTGGCGACCGCCGCCGAGCTCGTGGGCGGCGTCATGCTGCTTGCCGGGCTGGCGACCCGTCTCGTGGCCGTGCCGTTGATGATCACCATGCTGGTGGCCGCCCTCGCCGTGCATTGGGAGAACGGCTGGTTGGTCCTGTCCGATGCGTCGAGCTGGCTGGCCAACGACCGGATCGCGGAGGCGGTGCCGCGCAAAGCCGAGATCATTTCGATCCTGAAGGAACACGGCGACTACAAGTGGCTGACCGGGCGCGGCAGCGTCACGATCCTCAATAACGGCATCGAGTTCGCGGCCATGTATTTCGTGATGCTGCTGTCGCTGTTCTTCACCGGCGGTGGCCGGTACACGAGCATCGACTATTGGCTCGGGAGAATGACCGGGCGCTAGATTTCCAGCCGGTACGGCGGGAGCGCCGCCATGAGCGACTCGCCGTACCGGCGGGTGAGGATTCTTCGGTCGAGCAAGGTGATCCGCCCCTGGTCGCTCTCGTTGCGAATCAGCCGGCCGCACGCCTGCACGAGCCGCAGGGAGGCGTCGGGCAGGGACAGTTCCATGAACGGATTGCGGCCCAGGTTTTCGAGCCATTCGGCGACCGCCCGGTCGACGGGGTCGTCCGGCACCGCGAAGGGAATGCGCGCCATGATCACGTGCCGGCAGTAGTCGCCCGGCAAGTCGACGCCCTCCGCGAAGCTCGCGAGTCCGAACAGGTAGCTTGCCCGGCCTTGGTCGATGGCCTGGGTGTGATCTCGGATTAGGCGTTGCTTGGACGCCTCTCCCTGCAGCCGGCAGTTCGATCGAAGTTCCTCCGGCAGCGACTCCACCACGGCATTGAACTGCCACCACGAGTTGAACAAGACCAGTGCGCTCTGTTCGAGCAGCAGGAGATCCGGCAGCAACGAAGCGATTTCTTCCGTGTGGTCCTGGGATTCCGACGGGTCGGCCCGCATCCGCGGCACCGAAAACGTCGCGACGCGCTCGAAATCGAACGGACTGGCAATGCGCGACTCCCGCACCGAACCCTTCAGGCCGGCGCTCTCCCGGAACCGGTCGAACGTTCCCAGCGCGCAGAGCGTGGCCGACGTGGCGAGTGCGCCGTGGCACCTAGACCACAAGCAGTCGTTCAGAATCTCGCCGGGCATGAGAGGAACGCTCGTCAGTTCGATTTCCTCGCGGCGTTCTTCCAGGCCCCTGGTGACCCATCGGGCCGCGGATGCCGATGAACTGTCCCCGTAGTCGCTGAACAGGGCTCCGGCACCGGCGGCGCGACCGGCCAACTGGCCGATGGTGGGGCGCCATGACTCCGCTTGTTCGGCATTTGGCCAGTCCAGGTTGCCCTCGACGACATCGTCGAGGTCGTTGCCCAACTCGTCGAGAATCGACGCGACACCGCCAAAGGACCGGCCCAGCGGTTCCGCGGCTTCGGCAAGTGGTTCCGGAACCTCGCCCAGCGGAAAACGGTGGGTCTCGGTGTCCGCGTCCCGTGGTTCGAACGGCAGGTCGCCGACGATGGTTCCGACGGCCGCGAGCAGGTCCTCGGCCCCGCCGGCCTCGTCCGCCAACCGTTCCC